>JBKOWB010000370.1:0-2887 GCA_046724195.1 Actinomycetota bacterium | reverse complement strand
GTCGAAATCCCACGCTCCCGACCACATCAACTTCATGATCGACGGGGAGGGAGGGAGGATGGGAGACCGGGCTCAGTGGTCCGCGATGAAGACGGTCTTGGTGTCTGTGAAGCTGTGGAGCGCGTCTGGGCCTAGCTCGCGGCCCAGGCCGGACTGCTTCATACCGCCGAACGGGGTCCAGTACCGCACCGAGGAGTGGCTGTTCACGCTGAGCGCCCCGGTCTCCACGGCCCGGGACACCCGCAGCGCCCGGCCGAGATCGCGGGTCCAGATGCTCCCGGACAGGCCGTACTCCGTGTCGTTGGCCAGGCGGACCGCCTCGGCCTCGTCGCGGAACGGCAGGACGGACAGGACCGGGCCGAAGACTTCCTCGCGCCAATGCCGATCGCTCGTCGAGCGGGCCAGCAGCACGGTGGGCGGGAACCACCAACCGGCGCCGGTCGGGGCCGTGCCGGTGAACGCGACGTCGGCCCCGCCCACATAGGACGCCACACTCTCCCGCTGCCCGGCGGAGATGAGCGGTCCCATCTCCGCGGTCGCCAGGGCCGGATCCTCCACCCGGAACGCCTTGACCGCCGGCTCGAGCAGCGCGAGGAAACGGTCGTACGCGGAATCCTGGATCAGCAACCGGGACCGTGCGCAGCAGTCCTGGCCGGCGTTGTCGAAGACGCTGGCGGGGGCCGCCGCGGCGGCCCGCTCGAGGTCGGCGTCCGCGAAGACGATGTTGGCGCTCTTGCCGCCGAGCTCGAGCGTCACGCGCTTCACCTGTTCGGCGCAGCCCGCCATGATCGACTTTCCGACCACGGTCGATCCGGTGAAGCAGATCTTCCGCACGGCCGGATGCGTCACGAACCGCTGACCCACCACGCTCCCCTTGCCGGGCAGCACGGTGAAGACGTGTTCGGGCAGACCGGCCTCCAGCGCGAGCTCGCCGAGCCGGATCGCGGTGAGCGGCGTCAGCTCGGCCGGCTTGAGCACGACTGTGTTGCCCGCCGCCAGCGCCGGCCCGAAGCCCCAGCTCGCGATCGGCATCGGGAAGTTCCACGGCACGATGATCCCGACCACGCCGAGCGGCTCGCGGAACGTCACGTCGAGGCCGCCGGCCACCGGGATCTGCCGGCCGCTGAGCCGCTCCGGCGCGCCGGCGTAGTAGTCCAGCACGTCGCGGACGTTGCCGGCCTCCCACCGGGCGTTACCGATGGTGTGCCCGGAGTTGCGTACCTCAAGGTCCGCGAGCTCGTCGATGTGGGCGTCGACGACCGCGGCGAAGCGCCGCAGCAGCCGGGCCCGATCCCCGGGCGTGACCTGGCGCCACGGTCCGAAGGCGTGCTGCGCACGTTCGATCGCGGCGTCGGTTTCCTCGAGACCGCTCGACGGTACGGACGTGAACACCGCCGCCGTGGCGGGATTGATCACCTCAGTCACGTATCGATCCTGACACGCCAAGCGTCAGAGGCGTTCGAACCCACGGCGCAGCTCCCAATCGGTGACGGCCGCGTCGAACGCGGCCAGCTCCACCCTCGCCATGTTGGCGTAATGCGCGACCACGTCTTCCCCGAACGCCGCCGCGGCGGTAGGGCTCAGCTGCCAGAGCTCGGCGGCGTCGCGCAGGGTCGCCGGCACCCGGGGGGCGGTCGCGTCCTCGTACGCGTTGCCCTCGAACTCGTCCTCCAGCTCGAGCTCGTTCTCGATCCCGTGCAACGCTCCCGCGATCAGCGCCGCGATCGCCAGGTACGGGTTCACGTCCCCGCCCGGCACCCGGTTCTCCACCCGCATGCCCGCGCCGTGTCCGGCGATCCGCAGCGCGCAGGTGCGGTTGTCGACGCCCCAGCGCAGCGCGGTCGGTGCGAACGAGCCCGGCTGGTAACGCTTGTACGAGTTGACGTTCGGCGCGAAGAACAGGCTGAAGTCCCGCATGGTGGCGAGCAGGCCGGCCAGCACGCGCTGACCGGTCAAGCTCAGGTGGCCGGGCCCGTCACCGAGCATCGCCGACTGCCCGTCCCGGCCGCGCAGCGAGAAGTGGATGTGGCAGGAGTTGCCCTCGCGGGCGTTCGGCTTGGCCATGAACGTCAGCGACATGCCCTCCTGGGCGGCGATCTCCTTGGCCCCGTTCTTGTAGATGACGTGGTTGTCGGCGCAGGTCAGCGCGTCGGCGTAGCGGAACGCGATCTCATGCTGGCCGAAGTTGCACTCGCCCTTGGCGCTCTCCGGGACCAGACCGGCGGCGTACATCTCGTTGCGGATGCGGCGCAGCAGCGGCTCGACCCGGGCGGTGCCCAGGAGCGAGTAGTCCACGTTGTACTGATTTGCCGGAGTCATGCCGCGGTAGTCGCGCGCGAAGGCGTCTTCGTAGCTGTCCCGGAAGAGTATGAACTCCAGCTCGGTGCCCGCGAACGCGGTGAGGCCGTGCTCGGTGAGGCGGTCCAGCTGCTTGCGCAGGATCTGCCGCGGCGACGCGTACACGGCCTGGCCGTCGACCGTCTCGATATCGGCGAGGACCATGGCGGTGCGCGGCTGCCACGGGACCGGGCGCAGCGTGCTGAAGTCGGGCCGCATCACGAAGTCGCCGTAGCCGCTGCTCCAGGACGACATCGCGTACCCGTCGACGGTGTTCATGTCGACGTCCACGGCCAGCAGGTAGTTGCACCCCTCGCTGCCGCCGCGGACCACCTCGTCCATGAAGTAGCGGCCGTGCAACCGCTTGCCCTGCAGCCGTCCCTGCATGTCGGTCAGGGCGAGCACGACGGTGTCGATGCTGCCGTTGCCGACGCGGACGTCGAGGTCCTCGAGGTCCATGTGCGTCCTTCCACGAAGAGGGGCCGGGCGCGTTTCGCCCGGCCCTCTCTCAACTAGATCACTCCGCCGGGGTGGTCGGCATCGTCTGCTC
>JBKOWB010000402.1:0-7573 GCA_046724195.1 Actinomycetota bacterium | reverse complement strand
GCTCACGCGCTGGGTCTTGGCCGCGCCCGCGGGGCCGGTGAGCACGCCGACCGTGACGGCGGGTTCCGGAACGCGCCGGTGATCGCGGCAAGCTCGTCGCCGCGCCCTTTGAAAGGCCAGACCAGCATGTACGGCTCCCGTGTCCCCCGGCATGGATAGGTTAACCGGGCGCTATGGGCGAGCCAATAGGTCAATGGTGACTGATCTAGTACAGTTCCGTGCCCCCGCCTATCGTCGACGCCGACAGCCGATTTCCACGACTGGAAAGGAGCGTCCTCGGTATTCATCGGGCGGCAATCCGCCGCTGCGGACATTGGAGAGTTTCCATGCGCATGACAAAAAAGGGGCCCACGCTTGGCGGGCGTGCTCGCGACGGCATGTTCCGCCGTCCTGGCGGCCGGTGCGGTCTCCGTCGCCACCGCCGAACCGGCGCTCGCCTCGAGCTGCAACACCAACGCCCACGTGTATCTCACCTCGAAGTATCCGTGGAGCATCCGATACGACACCGACCCGATCGACCGGCCCACCGACGACTACCAGGACTTCGGCGGTTACGGTTTCTCGGTGTATCTCAAGCTCGGCGGCAATGGCTTGAGACGTGACACCGTGCCGAGCTGGGACGTGCGCAGCAGCAACGGCAGCGCATTCACGCTCTTCGGCAACAAAGCGGGATCGAACTGCGTCGCCAACGAGCGCAATTTCTTCCCGGCCGCCGGAAACCCCGGTGACGTCTGGACGGTCAGCGCGAACCACAACACCGGCAACAGCGGCCAGCTGATCCGCAACCAGTCGCACTTCCGGATCTTCTTCGTCGAACCACCGCCGCAGGACCCGTACCCGCCCTGCCCCAAACCGGACTACTGCCGACCGGCTGTTCCAGCATCACAGCGCCGTGGCTTGCACCGGCACGCGCGTTGAGATGCTGGAACAGCCCTGCCGACCGCAGGTCGGGGTGCTCGGGACGGCCCGCGGGCGCATCCTCGCCATCCGCCGGCCGGGATCTACCCTTAGGGGAGGTACCTGAGTGCTATCGGGCAGGTCACCGATGGCGATACAAGTGCCGAATTGCCTACCGTTTGGGTACCCGAGCGAGAGCCCTCCGTAGGAGTCGCCGTGCGACATGACGAACTCGGCCAGACAGCAGTACCCGTAACGCCAACGCGTCCGCTCGCGGTCGACGGCGACAACGTTTTGGGTGCCCTAGCGGCTCGACGCGAGCTTGGTCCGGATAGCGATTCCGCCGTGGTCGCCGCTTTCCTCGACCAGACCGGCATGGCGATCGATGCCAGAGTGGATCAGCGGGTCGCTGAGCACCTGGCGGCGGGTGGACGGTCCGGTACGCGCACCGAGGACGACCGCTGGCGCAGCTCGGCGATCAAGCTGGCGTTGGGGTCGTTCGCTCTGGCGTTCCCGATCACCGGCGTGGTGCTGTCCGAGGGAAGCGGTTCCGGCGCGCCGCTTGTCGTCCTCATCTGGGTCGCGATCACAGTGATCAACCTGTCGTTCCACCGCAGCCATCGATAGATCGAGCCGCAGGCGGCGAGCCCACCGGCCGAATGCCCGTGCTGGCGATCTGACCGTTGCCGGGGCCGGGGCTTCCCCGCCTGCGCCATTATTACGCGACGCGGCGGCCACGTCGGCTGTGAGCCGGGCATGACCGCCGCTTCGCGGGTTGGGCCGAAGTTGTGCCCAAGATCAGACCAGCGGGTCTTTCTGCCGGTCAGCGTCTTGGTCAGGTCAGACGTTGTAGTACAGCTCGAATTCGTGGGGGGTCGGGCGTAGGCGTACGGGATCGATCTCGTTGGTGCGCTTGTAGTCGATCCACGTTTCGATCAGGTCGTCGGTGAACACGCCACCGGCGGTGAGGAACTCGTGGTCGGCCTCGAGCGAGTTCAGCACCGCGTCGAGCGAGCCCGGCACCTGCTTGACGCTGCCCCACTCCTCCGGCGGCAGGTCGTAGAGGTCCTTGTCGATCGGGGCCGGCGGCTCGATCTTGTTCTTGATGCCGTCCAGGCCGGCCATCATCATCGCCGAGTACGCCAGGTACGGGTTGCTCGACGGGTCGGGCACGCGGAACTCGACGCGCTTGGCCTTCGGGTTGCTGCCGGTCACCGGGATGCGCGTACACGCCGAGCGGTTGCGCTGCGAGTACACGAGGTTGACCGGCGCCTCGAAGCCGGGCACCAGGCGCCGGTACGAGTTGACGGTCGGGTTGGTGAACGCCAGTAGCGACGGCGCGTGGTGCAGCAGGCCGCCGATGTACCAGCGGGCTGTGTCGGACAGGCCGGCGTAGCCGGTCTCGTCGTAGAACAGCGGCTCGCCGCCCAACCAGAGGCTCTGGTGGGTGTGCATGCCGGAGCCGTTGTCCCCGAACAGGGGCTTGGGCATGAACGTGACGGTCTTGCCGTGCTCCCAGGCGGTGTTCTTGATGATGTACTTGAACAGCTGCATCTGGTCGCCCGCGTGCAGCAGCGTCGAGTACTTGAAGTTGATCTCGGCCTGGCCGGCGGTGCCGACCTCGTGGTGCGCGCGCTCGACGGTGAAGCCCACGTCGAGCAGCCGGCGCACCATGGCGTCGCGCAGGTCGGAGTAGTGGTCCAGCGGCGACACGGGGAAGTAACCGGCCTTGTACTGGGTCTTGTAGCCGCGGTTGCCGCCCTCCTCGTCCCGGCCGGAGTTCCAGGCGCCCTCGATCGAATCGATGTAGTAGAAGGCGCGGTTCTGCGCCGTCTCGTGGCGGATCGAGTCGAAGATGTAGAACTCCGCCTCGGCGCCGAAGTAGGCGGTGTCGGCGATGCCGCTGGAGGCGAGGTACGTCTCGGCCTTCTTCGCGATGTTGCGGGGGTCGCGCGAGTAGGCCTCGCGGGTGAAGGGGTCGTGGATGAAGAAGTTCAGCGCCAGCGTCTTCTGGGCCCGGAACGGGTCGATGAACGCGGTGGTCACGTCCGGCAGCAGCAGCATGTCGGACTCGTGGATGGCCTGGAACCCGCGGATCGACGATCCGTCGAAGGCGAGGCCGTCGGTGACGACGCTGTCGTCGAACGATTCGACCGGGGTGTTGAAGTGCTGCATCACACCGGGCAGGTCACAGAACCGAACGTCGACGAACTTCACGTCCTCGTCTTTGAGGTATCGCAGGAGCTCCTCGGGATTGGCGAACACACGTCCTCCTGGCGCGTCAATGTCGAACCGGGGCGGCGGTGCCGCCACGTGGCTAGGCTGGTCGCGACGCTATGGGCACCGAGTTGCCCGGGCGTATCCCTATTGTTTCCGCCGTGTTACGGAGCCTGTGACGACGACCGCGACCACCAGGAGGCTATCCCGGACCTCCGGCCTGCGAGCCGCCAAACCCCAAGACCGTCCTCCGGGTACGGCCAAAGCGGCTCCGGCTTGCCCGTCTCACCGGGGGCGTTGCTGGCGGAACGTGCCCTTGCTGGGGCGCATGTTCTTGGGGATCGCGCCCTTGGGCATCTGGGGGCGGGCCATCAGCGCCGCGAGGCGCTTGTCGAGCGCGTTCACGTCCTTGCCGGTGAGGTTGCGCGGGAGCTTCATCACGGTCGAACGCAGCTTGCGGATGGACAGCTCGCCCTCGCCCTGGCCGATCATGTAGTCGTACATCGGAGCGTTGCCGATCACCTTGGACAGCCGGCGCTTCTCCTGGCCGATCAGGCTGCGCACTCGCTGCGGCTGGCCCTCGCCGAGGAGGATGACGCCGGGGCGGCCGATGACCACGTGCACCATGTCGAACTGCGTCGTCGAGCTTGCGGCCGGACGGACCCGCCAGTCGCCGCGCATGTTCTCGACGATGGATGCGGCCGCGCCGGGCTGGCCCTCGGCGGCGTTCATCATGGCGGCGTTGGAGCGCAGGTTCAGCACGATCAATGCGCCGAGCAGCGCCACCATGACGCCGATCGGGATCCAGATGTAGCCGTAGCCCAAGAGGACGGTCAGCACGGTCAGCGCCAGCGGGATCAGCACCGCCACGGCAAGCAGCGGGATGAACCACTTGTCCTGCTTGGCCGTGAACGAGAACACCTGGCCGATCTGCTTCAGGCGTGTGCCGAACGACACCTTCTCCTGGGGTTTTGCCATGCCCGCAAGTGTAGTGGCTCAGCCTCCTTACCCCTGTGCGGGCCTTACCTGCCTACCGGCCGTCCTGAGCCAGACGTAAGGAGGCTGAGCAGCCCAATATTGGGCGCCTTCCCCATGTGGCGGTGGCACCTTCGCGCGAAGAGTTAAGCCAACAACGAAAGGCCCATCGCCAAGGAGAATCCGATGTTCCCGATCAGCGACCCCGAACTCCAACTCGATCTCCACCGCCAGCGTGCCGCGGAACTGCAGCGCGAGGCCGCCGCGTACCAGATGGCGCGCGCGGCGTCCGGTGGCCGCCATGCCCGCACCCGGCGGCGGTCCCGCGCCGCGCACCGGGCGCGGCCGGAACAGGCGCCGGTCGCACCATGAGCGTCCCGTAAATCGCGCGATTCATGTCGTACGGACATGGCATGCTCGATATCGTGACGGCGCACGCCAGCAGCGAGGTTCTGGTCGGCCGGGTGGCCGACCTGGCCGCGCTCCGCGACGCGCTGAAGCGGACACGCAGCGCCGAGCCGTCGACCGTTCTGGTCGGCGGCGAAGCGGGCGTGGGCAAGACCCGGCTGGTGGAGGAGTTCTGCCGCTCCGCCGCGGCGGAGGGCGCCCACGTACTGACCGGGCAATGCCTCGAGCTCGGCGAGGAGGGCTTACCGTTCGCGCCGTTCGCTTCGGCGCTGCGCAAGCTCGTCAACGCCGAGGGCCTCGCCGTGCTGGACGGGCGCGAGCGGGACTTCGCGCGCCTCCTGCCCGAGCTCGGCCTGCCCGCGGAGGCCGGCGACGTTCGTCGCGGTTATCTGTTCGAGCTGGTCGCGGCGTTGTTCGCCCGGTTGTCCGAGCAGCAGCCGCTGGTGCTGGTCCTGGAGGACCTGCACTGGGCGGACGCGTCCACGCGCGACCTGATCGGCTTCCTGGTCCGCTCGGCCCGCTTGCCGCATGTGCTGCTGATCGCGACGTACCGGACGGACGAGCTGCAGCGCGGCCACCCGCTGCGGCCGTTCCTGGCCGAGCTCGACCGGGTGCGCGGCGTGCATCGCCTGGAGCTCGACCGCCTCGACCGCGACGGCACGGCCGAGATGCTGGCCCAGCTGCTGGGCGCGGAACCGGATCCGAAGACGGTCGACACCGTCAGCGACCGCACCCAGGGCAACCCGTTCTTCATCGAGCAGTTCGCGATGTCGGGCGATCCCGCGGGCGGCGACATCCCGCAGAGCCTGCGCGATCTCCTTCTGTCGCGGGTCGACCAGCTGCCGGAGTCCGCGCAGCGGGTGCTGCGGATGGCCTCCGTCGGCGGCACCCGGTTCGGTCACGAGTTGCTGTCCCGCGTCGCCGGCATGGGCGAGGCGGACCTCGAGTCGGCGCTGCGGGCGATCGTGGCGGCACAGTTGGTGGTGGTCGACCCTGACGGGGGGTACGAGTTCCGGCACGCACTCGTCCGCGAGGCGGTGCACGACGACCTGCTGCCCGGCGAGCACGCCCGGCTGCATGGCCGGTACGCGCAAGCGGTCGAGGCCGAGCCGAACCTCGTGGCGATGGGCCGGGCGCCGGCCGAGATCGCCCATCACTGGCACGCTGCGCACGATCACCCGCGGGCGCTGGTCGCCGCGAAACGCGCGGCCGATGCTGCCGGCCGGCGGTACGCGTACGCGGAGCAATCCCGCTTGCTCGACCGCGTCCTGGAGCTTTGGGAGCAGGTGCCGGAGGCGGCGACACTGCTCGGCACCACGCACGTCGACCTGCTCGAAGAGACCGCGCTCAGCGCCATCGACTCCGGCGATCACATGCGCGCGCTGAGCCTCACCCGGGCCGCGCTGGCCGATCTCGACGCCGGCGCGGAGCCGGTTCGTGCCGCCCGGCTACTGGTCCGCCGCGCCAAGCTGCTCTACAACATGGGCAAGAGCAACGGCGTGCCGGAGGCGCGCGAGGCATACCGGCTGTTGCGTCCGGCGCCGAACTCCTCCGAGCGGGTGATGTTGATGGCCGACGTCGCCTACCAGCTCGCCGGGATTGACAGCGCGGAGGCCGGCCGGATCGCCGAGGAGGCCAAGGCGGCCGCCGTCGAACTGGGCGACGTCGCGACCGAGGTCGCCGCCACCATCACGTTCGGACTGGTGTGCGCGGGACAGATCCCGGCCGAGGAGGGCCTGGTGTCGATGCAGGAGGCCGCCGCCCGCGCCCGCGCCACCGGCGACCTGCCCAACCTGGCGCGCGCTCTGGTGAGCATCTCCGACTCGCTCTTCGAGCTGGGCCGGTACGAGGAATCCGCAGCCGCGGCCGCGGAGGGCGTCCCGCACGCCGACCGGGTCGGGGTCAGCCGGACCACCGGGGTCTTCCTGCTGGCCAACCACGCCGAGGCGTTGATCGCGCTTGGCCGCTGGGACGAGGCCGACGCGCGTCTCGCCGAGGCGGCCCGGCTCGATCCGCCCGGCCGGCTGGCCGTGGCGTGGCTTTGGCTGCGCGCGCGGATCCGGCTGGCCCGGGGCCATGAGGGTGCCGAGCCGCTGGTGAGCCGGGCGGTCAGTTTCCTCGGGCGACCGTTCCTGAACGAGGAGAACCGGCTGGCGCTGCAGGAGTTGCGGACGCTCGCGGAATTGCGGTCCGGAGACGTCGGGGCGGCGCTGTCGGCGGCGCGCATGGCGGTCGACGAGCCGGCCATCGCCGACAAGCCGCGGTACGGCTGGCCGTTGTTGGCAGCCGCGGCGCGGGCAGATGAGGACCAGGACGTCACCGACCTACGCTCCCGGGTCGCGGAGCTCGCCACCGGCATGTCCCTGCGGTACGCCGCCTACCGGGCGTACTCGGCCCAGGTGGCGGCAACGCTCGAGGGTGGCGTGGAACGCTGGCGGGAGGCCGTCGCCGCGTGGCGCGCCGACGGGCAGCGGTACCAACTCGCCGAGGCGCTGCTCGGGCTGGCCACAGCGGCCGCAGGTGCCGGCGATCGGGCCGCGGCGGGGGAAGCGATCGAGGAGGCGTCGGCAATAGCGGCGGCGCTCGGTGCCACACCGCTGGTCGACGCCGCGGACACGCTGGCCCGCCGGGTCGGGCTGCGCGCGGCCGGTCACCCGGCGCCGAGCGGGACCGAACTGCTCACGGCCCGCGAGCAGGAGGTCCTGCGGCTGGTCGCCGAGGGACAGAGCAACAGCCGGATCGCGCAGCGGCTCTACATCTCACCGAAGACGGCGAGTGTGCACGTCTCCCGCATCATCGCCAAGCTCGAGGTGAACAACCGGGTCGAGGCCGCGGCGGTGGCCCGGCGCCTTGGCCTGCTCAGCAATTGAGCCGGCGGCGCCCCTAGCGGGCGGCGGTGGTCAGGCGCGGGCGGCGCCTCCGGCGAGCGGCGGTGGTCAGGCGCGGGCGGCCAGAGCCTGCTTGTAGTGGCGGCCGGCGCGGTAGGACGAGCGCACCAGCGGCCCGCTCATAACGCCCGCGAAGCCGACCTGCTCGGCCTCCTCGCGCAGCTCCACGAACTCCTCCGGCTTGACCC
>JBKOWB010000307.1:0-9805 GCA_046724195.1 Actinomycetota bacterium | reverse complement strand
GGCCGGTCGTACGTATCCAGCACCAGATTCTCGGCCACGGTGAACTCGCGGACCACGCCGTCGAGGCTGCGGTCCTCCGGGATGTAGCCGACGCCGGCGCGCAGGATCTGCTTGGTGCTCATGCCGATCAGGTCCTCGTTGTCGACCTGGATCGTGCCGGCCCGCGGCTCGCGCAGGCCCATCACGGCCTCGACCAGCTCGGTCTGCCCGTTGCCCTGCACCCCCGCGACGCCGAGCACCTCGCCGGCGCGGACCACCAGGTCGACGCCGTCAACGGCGCGTACGCCGCGATCGTCGTCGACGGCCAGCCCGGCGATCTTGAGTACGGGTCGGCCCGGCTCGGCGGGGGTCTTCTCGACCTCCAGGCTCACCGCGCGGCCGACCATGAGCGTGGCCAGCTCCTCCTCGGGCGTGTCCGGCGTCGCGATGCCGACCGTGCGGCCGCGCCGGATCACCGTGATCCGGTCCGCGATGGCCTTGACCTCTTTGAGCTTGTGGGTAATGAAGACGATCGACTTGCCAGTCTCGGCGAGCCCGCGCATGACCGCGAGCAGCTCTTCGGTCTCCTGCGGGGTGAGCACGGCGGTCGGCTCATCGAGGATGAGCAGGTCGACGTCCCGGGTGAGGGCCTTGACGATCTCGACCCGCTGCTGCGCGCCGACGGGCAGGTTCTCCACCAGCTCGTCCGGGTCGACCGGCAGGCCGTACCGCTGGGAGACCTCGATGACCTGGCGCCGTGAGCGGCGCCGGTCGATGACGCCCAGCGGGCCGCGGGTTAGCTCCGCGCCGAGCTCGATGTTCTCCGCCACCGTGAACACCGGCACCAGCATGAAATGCTGGTGGACCATGCCGATGCCGGCCGCGATGGCGTCCCGTGGACTGCGGAAGGTGCGCGGCGAGCCGTCCACGACGATCGTGCCCTCGTCCGGCTGCAGCAGGCCGTAGAGCTGGTTCATCAGCGTGGACTTGCCCGCGCCGTTCTCGCCGAGCAGCGCATGCACCTCGCCGGGCTCGACGGTGATGTCGATGTGGTCGTTGGCCACCAGGTCGCCGAAGCGCTTGGTGATGCCGCGCAGTTCGAGTCTCAGCGGAATCTCCTGCCGACGAGGACGACGCTCAACGCGAGGAACTTAACAAAACAAAGCGGAGCAGAGCCGCCGCCCGGCCGCGAGATTTCAAATCCCGCGACCGCGCGGCGGCTGGCGTTCTGCCTCAGCGCAGGGTCACTTCGGCGCGTTGGCCGACTCGACCTTCACGGTGCCGGAGATGATGTCCTGCTTCAATTTGTCGACCTCGGACTTGAGGCCCGCGTCGACCTTGCTCTCGAACTGGTTGTACGGGGCCAGCGACACGCCGTTGTTCTTCAGCGTGCCCAGGTAGCCCGGGTCGGCCGCGAGCGGCTGGCCCTTGGCGCCGGTGACCACGGCCTGCTTCACCGCGTCGGTGATGTTCTTGACGACGGTGGTCAGGAAGACGTCGCAGTATTGTGCCGCGCTCTTGCAGCCGTCCTGATCTACCCAGATGACCGAGACCTTGCCGCCGGACGCCTTGGCGACGTCGCCGCTGCCGAGCCCCGTGCCGCCGGCGACCGGCAGGATGACGTCCGCGCCCTGGGCGACGAACGTGTTGGTGATCGACTTGCCCTTGTTCTGGTCGGTGAAGCTCTCCGCGAACGTGCCGTTCTGCTTGGCCTTGTCCCAGCCCAGCACGGTCACGCTCTTGCTCTTCTGCTTGTTGTAGTAGGCGACGCCGTCCACGAAACCGTCCATGAACACGGTGACCGGCGCGATCTTGAGGCCGCCGAACGTGGCCACCTTGCCGGACTTCGAGTAGCCCGCGGCCAGGTAGCCGGCGAGGAACGCGGCCTCGTCCGTGGCGAACTGCATCGGGTAGACGTTCGTCGCGCCGGCGATCTTGCTGTCCACGATGCCGAACTGCGAGCTGGTGTTCTCCGCCGCGACCTTCTTGGTGGCGTCGGCCATCAGGCCGCCGACGGCGAGGATGAAGTTGCACTTCTGCGTGGTGAACTGGCGCAGGTTGGGCTCGTAGTCGGCCTCGGCCGTGGATGCCACATACTTCGGGTCGACGTTGCTCGCCTCCTCCTTGGCCGCCTGGATGCCGGACCACGCCGAGGCGTTGAAGGACCGGTCGTCGATGCCGCCGGTGTCGGTGACCATGCAGGCCTTGTATGCCGCCGCGATGCTCGCACCGCCTCCGCTCGGGGACTCAGCCGGGGCGTTGCCACAGGCCGCGGCGGCGAGCGTCAGCCCACCCGCCGCGAGAACCGCAACAATCCGCTTCCCACGTACTGGGCGCAAGACGCCCTCCTTCCACTACACACCGACACCTCGCGGTGCGTCTCAGGCGGGAGCGTACGCGCAGGCCACGGTCGCGTCAGGAATTCAGCCCGGACTGTTGGCGCACCGTTACCTGGCCGCAACCGCGGCCGGACCGGCGCGTGAAATGACCGGCCGCGACCGTAACCTGCCGCTACTCTTTCGGCGCCTCCGGGCGCGCAGCCGCGAATCCTTCGGATCCGCCGGCGGCCCTTCCGGATCGGCCGGCGGCCCGCCAGGCCCGGACGCCGAGCACGCCGACGGCCGTGCCGATCGCCAGCGACGCGACGATCAGCACGGCGTGCACCCACAGGAACGACGTCGGCGCACCGTTCGAGAACGATCGGTCGTCCTTCCAGATGGCCAGCCCGAAACGCGGCCAGATGAGCCACGTCCAGACGCCGACCGCGATCAGGAACACCGACACCCGCCGCGAGATCACCACGCGGCCAGTATGCGACTTACCCGGCGGGTACGGCTTCCCGCGTCGGCTCGGCCGGCACGGGGAGCACCACGGCGTCCGCAGGGCGCGGGCTCAGACCACGCCTTCCGGCCGCGATCAGGATCAGACCCCCGATCGCGTACGCCGCCAGCACCGTCACCGCGGCCGCCCCGCCGTGGCCGTCGAAGTAGGCGACCGAACGCAGCAGCGTCCCGCCGGCTCCGATCGGCAGCAGTTGACCGAACGCGCCCCACGGCTGGGGCAGCAGCTCGGGGGCGGAACTGACGCCGGACAGCGCGTTGCCGACCAGGAAGACGAGTAGCGCGCCGAGGGCCAGACCGGGCCGGCCGAGCAGCGCGCCGAGGCCGGCGACCGTACCCGCGACCGCGAGCGCGAACAGGCCCACCACGCCGGCGTCGGCGAGGTAGTTGCCGGGCAAGGTGCCGAGCCAGTAGTGCAGCACGGCCGCGCCGGCCAGGCCGGCCAGCACCGCGTAGGCGCCCAGCGCGGCGATCCGGGCCCCACGGCGCCGTACCGCCAGGAAGATCAGCACGCCCGCGAGCAGGCTGGTCACCGCCAGCGGGAGGAAGCCCGCGCTGAAGCCGGCACCGCGGGGGTCGTCCGGATCGGTGGCGACGACGTCCCGCACCGGTACGGGCTGACCGCTGCCGAGCTGCGCCGCCGCCTGGGTGAGCAGGGTGGACACGGTGGGGCTGGCCGCCGAGGCGACGTGCACGGACGGTCCGGCCGGTCCGAGCACGATGGCGCCGTACACCTGCCGGTCCTTGATGGCATCGTCGGCGGCCGCGGCGTCCTCGACCACCGTGACGTCGAAGGCGCCGGGGCGCTCGGCCGCCAGCTGGGCGGCGAGGCCGGTGGCGGCGGGAGGCGGCCCCGCCACGGCGATCGGCAGGTCCCGCGGAGCGATGTGCGCGGCCGGACCCGTGAACAGCGGTAACAGCAGCGCCTGTAGTGCGACGACAGCGAGAGCGATCAGGACGCCGAGCGCGAGTGGGGTGGGACGTCGCATGATGATCTCCTAAAACGAACGCTCGTTCTCTGTTGCTTCTCAGCTTGCGACGGTAATGTTGGCCGTGTCAAGAACGAGCGTTCGTTTTAGGATGTGCTTCGTGCCACGAGTCTCCGCAGATCACCTCACCGCCCGCCGCGAACAGATCCTCGATGCCGCCCGCGCCTGTTTCCTGCGCAACGGCCTGCACAACACGTCGATGCAGGACCTGATCCGCGAGGCGGACCTGTCGGTGGGAGCCGTGTACCGCTACTTCAAGTCGAAGACGGAGATCATCAACGCGATTGCGGAAAACATCGCGGGCGGACTGATCGCGCATCTGGGTGAGATCGCCGAGCGCGACCTTCCACTGGCCGACACGATGAGCCTCGTGCTGGACGCCGTCGACGAGCAGCTCGGGCCGGACGGCAACTTCCCGCTCGCGCTGCAGGTATGGGGCGAAGCGACGCTCGACCCGGCGATCGGCGAGATCGTGCGCGCGCGCTACAGCGGGATGCGGTCGGCATTCACGGCGTTCGCCCGCAATGCGGTGCGCCGCGGCGAGCTGGCGCCCGACGCGGACGTGGAAGCCGTGGGGGCGGCGCTGTTCGGCTTGATGCCCGGGTACGCGCTGCAGCGGCTGCTGGCGGGGACCCCCGACAGGGACACGTACCTGAGAGGCATCCACACCCTCCTCGCATAGCTTGTGCCTACGGGGTTCATCATTGCGGGCGGTCATCCCGAATCCAGGTGTTCTGCCCTACCGGGGCAGTTTTATCGTCCGCCGAGAGGTCGACGACGCGGCCGTGCGGGCTGGTCGCCGCCCAGGCCGCGCCGAGTAGCAGCAGCTGATTGAAGACGTAGAGGTAGACCAGGACGCCGACGGCGCTCGCTACCAGTCCGTACGCGGGGTTGCGCTGGATCAGCCCGACGAACGACTTGCCGACCGTGTTGAGCAGCGTGATGCCGATGCCGACCTGCAGCACGGGCGGCAGCAACCGGCGCACGGTCATCCGCAGCCGCGGCACGGCGGCCAGCAGCGCCGCCGCGAGCACCATGTTGATGGCGATCGTGAGGATCACGCTGGCCGCCGAGAGCAGGAATCCCATCTGGCCGTTGGCCAGATAGTCGAGCAGCTTCTCCAGGCCGTACACCGCGAGCTGCGACGCGGCGAGCAGCAGCAGGATGCCGATCAGGACCATGAGGTCGACCGCCTGGCGTACGCCGAAGTAGCCGGGCTGCTCGTTGAGCCGCCAGATCAGCCGCTGTGACGAGCGGATTGCCTCGACCCAGCCGATACCGGTGAACGTCAGGCCGACGATGCCGACGATCCCGACGGTCTTGCCGCTGTTCAGGATCTGCTCCAGGTCCAGGAACGGCAGGTTTCGCCCCAGGAAGTCACTGACGATGCCGAACAGCTCGACGTTGTTCTTCAGCAGGAGGCCGAACAGTGAGTACCCGATGAGCAGCAACGCGAAGATCGCGAAGAATCCGTAGTACGCGATCGCCGCGGCGAGCCGGCCGCCTTGGACCTCGTCGTAGCGCAGCAGCGCCCGGCACAGGTGATCGAAGTAACGCGAGCGGTGCCGCCATGCCATGATCCGGGAGGCGGCTGCCTCGTACGCCCGATCGATCGGATTCACCGGCCGACCGTAACCGACATGTCAGGCGCCGAGCGGGAAGTCGCGCCGCGGCCGCCACGGGCCCTCGCCGCCGTGCGAGAACAACGTGAACGACGCCACCTCGAAGCGCGCCGAGAAGCCGGCGAGGTCGTCGAAGATCGCGTCGAGCGCGTCGGACGGCACGTCCTGGGCCACGGTCACATGCGGGTGGTACGGGAACCGGGAGTCGCGCCGCACGCCCTCGGCCGTGGCGATCGCGCCGGCGAGCAGCTCGCACTCGCTGATGCCCTTGGCCAGCGTCACGAACACCACCTCGGTGACCGGCCGGAACGTCCCGGTGCCGCGCAGATGGATCTCGAACGGCTCCTGCGCGGACGCCACCGCCTCGAGGTGCTTCTCGACCGCCGGAAGCAGATCCGTGGCGACCTCGGTCGGACCCAGCAGCGTGACGTGCGCCGGCGTGTACGCCGCCTGCGGATCACCCGCCGACGCGCGCCGGCCGGTCAGCTCGCTGCCCCACGGCTCTGGTATGTCGATCGCCACCCCGATACGAGTCGTGCCCTTCCCCACCTGGGTCAGACTCCGCGGGTCGGGGCTGTGCGGCTACCGGCGCCTGGTCCTTCGGACGGCGCGGAGAACCCGGGCCCCTTCGGGGGGAGGAGGAACCCCACGTTCTGGTACGCCTCGGCGAGCGTGACCGCCGAGACCGCGCGGGCCTTGTCGGCGCCCACGGCCAGCACCTTGTCGAGGTAGCCCGGGTCCTCCAGGTACGCGCGGGTGCGCTCCTGGATCGGCTTGACGAAGTCGACCACGATCTCGGCCAGGTCCTTCTTGAGGTCGCCGTAGCCGCGGCCGTCGTACCGCTCGAGCAGCTCGTCGATGGTGCGGCCGGTGAGCGCCGCGTAGATCGTGAGCAGGTTGCTGATGCCGGGCTTGTTCTCCTCGTCGTAGAGGATCTCCCGGCCGGCGTCGGTGACCGCCGACTTGATCTTCTTGGCCGAGCGGGACGGCTCCTCGAGCAGCTCGATGATGCCGTTGGGCGAGGATGCCGACTTGCTCATCTTCGCGGTCGGTTCCTGCAGATCGGTGATCTTCGCGGTGTCCCGCACGATGTATGGGGACGGCACGGTGAACGTCTTGCCGAACCGGGTGTTGAACCGCTGGGCCAGGTCACGGGTCAGCTCGAGATGCTGGCGCTGGTCCTCGCCGACCGGCACCTGGTCGGCCTGGTAGAGCAGGATGTCCGCGGCCTGCAGGATCGGGTATGTGAACAGGCCCACGGTGGTCGAGTCCTGGCCCGACTTCGCCGACTTGTCCTTGAACTGGACCATCCGGCCCGCCTCGCCGAAGCCGGTGATGCAGCTGAGCACCCAGCACAGCTGAGCATGCTCGGGCACGTGCGACTGCACGAACAGGGTGCAGCGCTCCGGGTCGAGGCCCAGAGCCAGTAGCTGGGCGACCGACAGCTTCGTACGCTGGCGCAGCGCCACCGGGTCATGCCCCATCGTGATCGCGTGCATATCGACCACGCAGTAGAACGCGTCATGGGTGTCCTGCAGGGCGACCCAGTTGCGTACCGCCCCAAGATAGTTGCCGAGGTGGAACGAATCGGCGGTCGGCTGGATGCCGGAAAGCACGCGGGGGCGGGCGGCGCGGTCGGACATGAGCGCCATTGTGTCAGTCTCGGCGCAGTCTTTGTTAACCCCCCGTACCAGGATCATCTGATGTTTGAATGTGTTGACTTATGAGCGTTAATGGTGGAACCTAATGGTAGGCCGTCCGGATGCCTACGCTGGAATCGCACCGATCGAAGGGGCCACATCGTGAAACTGCTCGTCACCGGAGGCGCCGGCTACATCGGCAGCGTCACCAGCCGGCTGCTGCTGGACGCCGGGCACGAGGTCGTCGTGCTGGACAACCTCAGCACAGGTTTCCGCGAGGCCGTCGCACCGGACGCCACCTTCGTACGGGCCGACATCCACGACGCCGCCACCGTGCTGGCCCCGGACTCGGACTTCGACGCGGTGCTGCATTTCGCCGGCCTCATCGCGGCGGGAGAGTCGATGATCAAGCCGGAGCTCTACTGGGACGCCAACGTGGTGGGATCGCTCGCATTGCTCGACGCCGCCCGCGCCGCCGGGGTGCCACGGTTCGTCTTCTCCTCCACCGCGGCCGTCTACGGCAACCCCGCCGAGCTGCCGATCCCGGAGTCGGCGGTCAAGGCACCCACCAACACGTACGGCGCGACCAAGCTCGCGTTCGACTACGCGCTGACCTCGGCGGCGCACGCGCACGGGCTGGCCGCGGTCTCGCTGCGCTACTTCAACGTGGCCGGCGCGTACATCCGGCCGGACGGCACGGCGATCGGCGAGCGGCACGACCCGGAGACCCACCTCATCCCGATCGCGCTGCGGGTCGCCGCGGGTAAGCGCGACAAGCTGCAGCTCTTCGGCGACGACTACCCCACCCCGGACGGTACGTGCGTGCGTGACTACATCCACGTCGAGGACCTGGCCCGTGCACATCTGCTGGCGCTGGACGCCGCCGCCGGCGGCGAGCACCGCATCTACAACCTTGGCAACGGCAATGGTTTCTCCAACAAGCAGGTCGTCGCCGTCGCACGCGAGGTCACCGGCGCCGAGCTGCCCGTGGAGATCGCGCCGCGACGCGAGGGCGACCCGGCCGCCCTGGTCGCGTCCTCGCAGCTGGCGCGCTCCGAGCTGGGCTGGGTGCCGGAGAAGGACACGCTGTCGGACATGATCGGCGATGCCTGGGCGTTCTACCGCACCCATGTCGCATGATCTGATCACGACATGACGACGGACAACGATGTGGCCGCCCGGGCGGCCGCCGCCTTCTCCGCCGAGTACGGCGGCCGGCCCGAAGGGCTGTGGGCCGCGCCCGGGCGGGTCAACCTGATCGGCGAGCACACCGACTACAACGACGGCTTCGTGCTGCCGTTCGCACTCCCGGAACGAGTCGTCGTGGCCGCGTCGCGGGCCGGCTCCGGATGGACGGTGTGCTCCGACTTCGCGCACGAGTCGGTCACGTTCGGCGACGCGGAGGTCGCCGATCCCGGTCTCGTGAAGGGCTGGGCGGCGTACGTGGCCGGCGTCGTCTGGGCCCTGCGCGACGCCGGATTCGACGTACCACCGGCCCGGATCGAGATCGCCTCGGACGTGCCGGTCGGCGCCGGGCTGTCGTCGTCGCACGCGCTCGAGTGTGCGGTGCTCACCGCGCTCGCCGACCTCGGCGACCTGGAGCTGCCCATCGAGGACCGGCCGAAGCTCGTGCAGCGCAGCGAGAACGCCTATGTCGGCGCGCCCACCGGGATCATGGACCAGTCCGCGTCGATCCGCTGCCGTGCCGGCCACGCGCTGTTCCTCGACTGCCGCTCGCTCGACGTCGAGCACATCCCGTTCGACGTGGCCGCCGAGGGTCTCGCCGTGCTGGTGCTGAACAGCAACGCCCCGCACCAGCACACCGGCGGCGAGTACGGCGCCCGCCGCAAGTCGTGCGAGGACGCGGCTCGGATCCTCGGCGTACCGGCACTGCGCGACGTTCCCGCGGACGGCTTGGAGGCGACTCTCAAGCAGCTCGACGACGAGGTGATGCGCCGCCGGGTCCAGCACGTGGTCACCGAGGACCAGCGCGTCCTGGACACGGTGGCGCTGCTGCGCTCGGGACGGATCCGCGAGATCGGGCCGCTGCTGACCGCGTCGCACGTCTCGATGCGCGACGACTTCGAGATCACCGTGGCGCAGGTCGATGTGGCGGTCGAGGCGGCGCTGATGGCCGGCGCGTACGGCGCCCGGATGACCGGCGGCGGCTTCGGCGGATGCGTCCTCGCCCTGATCGACGCGGACCGCGCCGAGGCGACGACGGACGCGGTCGCCGCCGCGTACGCCAAGCACGGCTTCCCGTCGCCGACCCCGCTTCTGGCGGTCCCCAGCGCGGGCGCCACCCGGCTCTGAGCCGCGATCGCGCGGTGTGGGCCGGGCACGGCTCGGGTAAGCCGGAGTCAGGACCGAATCTGGAGGCGTGTGATGACTGTCGAGTCCGAGTCAAACGAGCCGAACGAGTTCGGGTTCGCCGGCGGCGCCACAGGCCCTCAGCCGGAGCCGAGGATGGAGCCGATCGAGGAGGTCGACGGCGATAGCGTCGCCGTACCGGCGGGCGACATCACCGGTGCGATCACCGAGGCCATCGACGAGATGACCGAGCAACGGGACGACGACGAGTGATCACCCAGACGGCCGGTCGCTAGGGCCGTCAGGCCGCCTCGATGATCATCCCGGCGCCGACCGTACGGTTCGTCGACTCGTCGATCAGGATGAAGCCGCCGGTCATGCGGTTGCGGCGGTACTCGTCGGCCAGCAGCGGCACGGTCGTACGC
>JBKOWB010000381.1:0-13329 GCA_046724195.1 Actinomycetota bacterium | reverse complement strand
CGCCTCGGGTCGCGCCAGCGCGAGCGCTCGCGTCGCGCCGCCCGGCAGCCAGCCCGCGTCGCCCCCGGCGCCCGAGCAGGGGCCGCCCTACGCCGAGCCCGCGACGGATGTCGCCGGCCGTGGCCGGGCAAACGCACCCGGCAGGCCGGCATCGCCGGGGCCCTACAGCGAGCTGACTACGGACATCTCACACCGTGGCCAGCCGCCGGAGCAGCCGTATGTGCCCGCGCCCGCGCTGCCGTCAATGCACGCCCGGCCGCCGCTGGAGAATGGCTTCCCGCCACCGCCGGACGCGGACGAGAAGATCGAGCGTCCGGACCGCCCGCGGATGGGCGGCGTCTTCCCCGGCCCGGCGAGTCGCGCCACCGTGACGCCGCCCGGCCCGAACGAGACGACCAGCTGGCCGGCGGGCCCCGCCGATGCCGAGCAGGGGCGCTTCGACCAGTTCAAGCCGGACGCCGCGGCCAAGCCGGAGACGCCGCACGTCCGGATGCTGCCAGTCCTGCTCGGCGTCATCATCGGCGCCGCGCTGCTGGTCGGGCTCGCGATCGGCATCGTCTGGCTCATCTCGCGGGGCTCCGATACGGGCGGTTTCAGCGTCAGCGCCGGCGACTGCGTCAAGCGCTCCGGGACCGAGGCGGTCAAGGCGGCGTGCGGCGACCCGGACGCGTTCCAGGTCGTGTCGATCGCCGACACCAAAGAGCAGTGCGCCGACCCGGCGCAGCCGTACGTGCTGAACCCGACGAGTGACGGCAAGACTCAGGTGCTCTGCCTGAAGCCCAGCAGCTGATGTCCGACCTTCGTGGCCCGCGGGTGCGGGCCCCCGAGCTACATGCGCGCGGCTGGCTCAACACCGGCGGCCGCGCGCTGAGCCTGGCCGATCTGCGCGGCAAGATCGTCTTGCTCGACTTCTGGACCTTCGCCTGCGTCAACTGCCTGCATGTGCTGGATGAGCTGCGGCCGCTGGAGGAGAAGTATCGCGACGTGCTCGTCGTCGTCGGCGTGCACTCGCCGAAGTTCGAGCACGAGCGTGATCCCGAAGCGCTGGCCGCGGCCGTCGAACGGTACGGAGTCCACCACCCGGTCCTGGACGACGCGGACATGGTCGTGTGGCAGCAGTACGCCGCCAAGGCCTGGCCCACGCTCGCGGTGATCGACCCGACCGGATACCTGGTCGCGTCCATGGCCGGAGAGGGCCACGCCGAGGGTCTGTCCCGCCTCATCGACCAGCTGATCGCCGAACACGGCGCGAAGGGCACGCTGCACCGCGGCGACGGCCCGTACGTGCCGCCTGCCCCGCTGGAGACGCCGCTGCGCTTCCCCGGCAAGGCGATCGAGCTGCCCAACGGCAACCTGCTGGTATCCGACTCGGCGCATCACTCGCTCGTCGAGCTCACCGGCGAAACGCTCGTCCGGCGGATCGGGACGGGCGCACGCGGAAGCACCGACAGCCCAGTCCGGTTCTCGGAGCCGCAAGGACTCTGCCTGCTGCCGGTGCACGCCGCCGAGGTGACGGGCTACGACGTCGTAGTCGCCGACACCGCCAACAACCTCTTGCGCGGCCTCAAGCTGGACACCGGCGACGTCACCACGATCGCGGGCACGGGCAAGCCGTGGCGTTCCACCGTGGACGACCACGCCCACGACGCGCTGGCCACCGACCTCTCGTCGCCGTGGGACGTGGCCTGGTACGGCGGAAGGGTCATCGTCGCGATGGCCGGGATCCACCAGTTGTGGTGGTTCGATCCGATCAAGCGGACCGTCGGCGTCTACGCGGGCACCACGGTCGAGTCCCTGCGCGACGGCCCGCTTCCGGACGTCTGGATGGCCCAGCCGTCCGGCCTGTCCGCGGCGGGCAACCGGCTCTGGATCGCCGACAGCGAGACGTCCGCGCTGCGGTGGATCGAGGACGGCGAGCTGCACACCGCGGTCGGCCAGGGCCTTTTCGACTTCGGCCACGTCGATGGCCCGGCCAAGGAAGCTCTCCTGCAACACCCGCTCGGGGTCGCCGCGCTGCCGGACGGTTCGGCGTTGGTCGCCGACACCTACAACGGAGCGGTACGGCGGTACGACCCCAACACGGATACGGTGTCCACCGTCCAGGCCGGCCTGTCGGAACCCAGCGACCTACTCGTCACGGCAACGGGCGACGTGATCGTCGTCGAGTCCGGAGCGCACCGGCTCACCCGGCTGGCACCGGGCGCGGTCGAGACGGTCGTCGGCGCACGCCACCGTACCGAGCGGCCGCCATCGCGACTGTCTCCGGGCGACGTCACGTTGGACGTGGTCTTCAGTCCGGCTCCCGGCCAGAAGCTCGACGAGACGTTCGGACCGGCCACCCGCCTCGACGTGTCGGCCTCGCCGCCGGAACTACTGCTGGACGGAGCCGGCGTGACCACCGACCTGTCCCGCCGCCTCGTGGTGAATCCGGCCATCGCCAAGGGGATCCTCCAGGTGGTAGCCCAGGCCGCGACCTGCGACGCGGACGCGGAACACGCCGCCTGCCACCTGACCAGGCAGGACTGGGGCGTACCCGTGGTGATCGAGCCGGACGGCGCGGCGCGCCTGCCGCTGATTCTGCGGGGCATGGACGCCGGCTCATCGCCCGGGGCCTAGGCGAACGCCGCCACCGTAAGTCCGGCCGACTCCAGCGCGGTACGTACCCGCTTGGCGAGCTGGACGGCGCCGGGGGTATCGCCATGTACGCAGATCGACCGCACCACGGACGACACCCGGGAGCCGTCCACCGCGGTGACCGCGCCCTCGACGGCCATTCCCGTCGCTCGTGCCGCCACCGCGTCGGCGTCGTGGATCACCGCATCCGGCGCGGAGCGTGGGACCAGCGTGCCGTCGGCCCGATACGCGCGATCGGCGAAACCCTCGCCGACCACCGGCAACCCCGCGTCCGACGCGGTCGCGGCCAGCACGGAACCCGGCTGGCACAGCACCGGGAGCGACGCATCGTAGTCGGCGACAGCCGCGACCACCGCCGATGCCTGACCCACGTCGACGGCCGCGGTGTTGTAGAGCGCGCCGTGCGGCTTCACGTAGCGCACCCGGGTGCCCGCGACCCGGCAGAACGCCTCGAGCGCCCCGATCTGGTACAGGATGTCGTCGCGCAGCTCGTTCAGGTCGTAGTCGATTCGCCGCCGCCCGAACCCCGCCAGGTCGCGATAGCCCACCTGGGCACCCACCGCGACGCTGCGCTCCGCCGCCAGCCGGCACACGCGACGCATCAGCGGCGGGTCGCCGGCGTGGAAGCCGCACGCGACATTCGCCGAGGTCACCACGGCAAGCAAGGCGTCGTCGTCGCCGAGCCGCCAGGCGCCGAAGCCTTCGCCGAGGTCGGCGTTCAGATCAATCGAGCTCACGAAATCGAACCGTAGTCCCCGGACGGGCCTGCGCCAGCGGCGTTACGTCATCCACGACTCCGACCACCGGGTAGCCGCCGGTAGTCGGGTGATCGGCGAGGAAGATCAGCGGCAGCCCGTCCGCCGGCAGCTGGACCGCGCCGAGGACGACGCCCTCCGGCGGCAATTCGCCGGTCTTCGTGCGGGTCAGGGCCGGTCCGGCCAGTCGCGCGCCGACCCGGTTGCTGACCGGACTGATCGTGTACGCCGAGCCGAACAGTTCCCGCGCCTCGAACCAGTCGTCCCGTGGCCCGAGCCGCACCCCCAGTACGAGCGTCCGGTCGCCGCGCCCCGATTCCGGCAGGTGCTCAGAGCTGCTCCGAGCACTTGGCGGAATCGGATCGGGTGCCGGTCCTGTCGGCAGCGTCATGCCGTCCACCAGGCGAGCCGGTCCGAGCCCGGACAGCGTGTCCGTGGACCTGCTTCCCAGCACCGGCTGCACATCGATCCCGCCCGCAACGGCCACATAGGACCGGACCCCGGTCGTTGCCCTCCCGACGTCGAGCACCGACCCGGCCGGGATGTCCACAACGCCGAGCACCGCCGGGCCATCCACCCGAACGACATCGGACAGTACCGAGCCGTCCACACTCACCACTGCGGATGCGCCGGTGACGGCCACCCGGGCCGGCTCGGAGAACCGCAGCGCGCATCCCATCAGCGTTGTCTCGAGAACCGCGGCCGACTCCGGGTTGCCGACGTGCGCATTAGCGAGCCGCGCCGCGGCCGGGTCCAGCGCCCCGGACCGCGGCACGCCCAGATGCGCGTACCCGGGACGCCCGAGATCCTGCACCGTGGTCAGCGGCCCCGCCCGCACGACGGTGATCATTTCGCCGCCAGGCGGACGCGGGTGCCGGGGGTGAGCAGGGCCGGAGGCTCACGGCGTACGTCGAAGAGGTTTGCGGCCGTGTGACCGACCAGCCGCCAGCCGCCCGGTGAGGCCGTGGGATAGATGCCGGCGTAGCCGCCGGCGAGCGCTACGGCGCCGGCGGGCACGCGCGGCCGTGGCGCGGCCAGCCGGGGCACGGCCCACTCGTCCTTCAACCCGCGGAGGTACGCGAAACCGGGCGCGAATCCACAGAACGCCACGGTCAGCTCGGTGTCCGTGAGCCGTGCCACGGCGCGGTCCCGCGTGATCCCCCACCGGGCGGCCACGTCGTCCAGGTCCTCACCGTCGAACGCGGTCGGGATCTCGACGAGTGGGGAATCCGACAGGCTAGCCGCGTTCTCCTCGGGAGTCCAGGTCCTCAGCAGCGACGCGGTGCCCGGCGCCACGCCGTCGAGCAGCACCGTGCGGGCGCCCGGCACGATGTCGACAACGGCCAGCTCACCGGCCTCGCGGCGGCGCCACAGCTCGACTCGCCAGGCTTCGACGTGGGCGCCGTCGCGACATTCGATCAGCAGCGCGGAACTGCCGACGCGTCGTACGTTCATGACCTAATCTTGCCGCGTGAGCGGGTTCACTACCCGCGAGTAACCTACGCTGTCGTAACCTGGAGCCCGTGACGACTTCAGCCCCGTTCCGTATGAAGCCGGCCGACCTCGGCAAGCCGCGGATGCGCGGCCGGCTGCACCAGTACGCGTTCTTCGTCGCGCTGGCCTGCGGCGTCGTGCTGTGCTCGATCGCCACGAGCCGACCCGGGATCGCACCGCTGCTGAGCTGCGTGGTCTACAGCCTGACGGTGTGCGGGCTGTTCGGCGTGAGCGCGCTCTACCACCGGCGGATCTGGTCCGAACGTGGATACCAGATCATGCGCCGCCTGGACCACTCGATGATCTTCATCTTCATCGCGGGGACCTACACGCCGTTCTGCGTGCTGCTGCTCAGCCCGGGTAAGGCTGCGCTCTTCCTCAGCCTGATCTGGGCCGGTGCGATCGGCGGGGTGGCCCTGAAGATGATCTGGCCGCACCTACCACGCTGGGTCGGGGCGCCGCTCTATCTGGCGCTGGGCTGGGCCGCGGTCGCGATGCTGCCCGAAGTCCTACATCGCGGCGGCGTCACGGTCCTGGTGCTGATCGCGGCGGGCGGCGTCGCCTACAGCGTGGGTGCGGTCTTCTACGCGCTGCGCCGGCCGAACCCGTGGCCGACCGTCTTCGGCCACCACGAGTTCTTCCACGCATGCACGCTGGTCGCGGCGCTCTGCCACCACATCGCGATTTACTTCGCGTTGTACGCGTAGCTGGTACGTCACACGTCGATGCGGGCCGCCCTCCAGCCTCGGAGGGCGGCCCGCTCGGACGTCAGTAACCCGGCGGCGGGGGCGGCGGGTCCTCGCGCGTCTCCCGGTATTCGCTGACGTAGCGGCCGTCGCCGCGTACCACGGGCCGGCTCTGGCTCACCACGGTGCTGCGCCGCCGGCTGTTCCAGTACCAGATCGTGACGATGAGGCCGACCAGGCCGGCCGCCATCAGCACCCAGCCGACGACGTTGATATCGATGCCGCTGACATGTGCGTTCACGGCGAACGCCAGGATCGCGCCCAGCGCGAGAAGGAAGATGCTTCCGCCGATGCCCATCGGGCCCTCCTTGATAGTCACCCCGCCACGGCGGGGGACCGCGGTCGATGCGTCGACGGCGTGTTTACCCCGGCGCGCGAATCCTCAATCAGGCAAGCTGGACGTGACCGAACGCACCAGGTGCCGCGAGGGCAATGCCGAAGAGATGGAGGCGCCATGACCGAATGCACCGAGCGCAGCGAGGGCCATGAGGGCATGGCTGAAGAGGCGCTGCCATGACCACCAGGACCCTCATCCTGCTGCGCCACGCCAAGTCGGAGACGCCCGACGGGAAGCCGGACTTCGAGCGCCGGCTGACGAAGCGCGGCCAGGCAGACGCCGAGGCCGCCGGCTCCTGGCTTGCCGACCAGGGCCTGCGCCCCGACCTGGTGCTCAGCTCCTCGGCGACCCGTACCCGGCAGACTTGGCACGGCGTCGCGTTGGCGCTAGCGCAGGCCGACCCGGATGGCGCGGCGCCGGAGGTGCGTTACGAGCGCGACCTGTACGACGGCGGCCGTACGGAGGTCATCGACCTGTTGCGAGCGGTGCCGGACGGCACGGCTACCGTCCTGGTTATCGGCCACAACCCGGTCATGTCCGATATATCTATTTTGCTCCGTGGGGACGACGGAGGCTGGGAAGGTCTCAAGACGTGCGGCATGGCCGTACACCGGGCCGACGGTCCGTGGTCCGAGACCGAGCCCGGCTCGATGGAGGTCGTCGCTGAGCACACCGCCCGCGGTTAAGGCCGGCGGGCATCGTTGTCCGCCGGCCTCAGCCGTTGACCGAAGAGTCAGAACGCCTCTTCGGGGAGATCCATGACGTCGAGGGTCGTGTTCTCGATGATCCGGCGGTCGGCGCCGACCCGAGGCAGCACCTCGCGGGCGAAGAACCGGGCGGCCGCGACCTTCCCTTCGTAGAAGTTCTTGTCCGCCTGGCTCAGCTCGCCGCCCAGCGCCTTCAGGGCGACCTCGGCCTGGCGCAGCAGCAGCCAGGAGATGATGACGTCGCCCAGCGCGAGGAGCACGCGGCGAGAGGTCAGGCCCACCTTGTAGAGCTCGCGGGTGTCGCCGTTCTGGACCGCCTGCAGCCAGCCCATCTCCACGCCCAGGATGGCCTGCAGCTCGCCGAGCGCCTTGCCCAGCGCCAACCGCTCCTCCTTGAGCTGGCCGTTCCCGGCCTCGGACTCGATGAAGGCCTGCATATCGGTGGCGACCGCGGCGAGCGCCTGGCCTTGGTCCTTCACGATCTTGCGGAAGATCAGATCGAGGCTCTGGATCGCGGTCGTGCCCTCGTACAGGGTGTCGATCTTGGCGTCGCGGACGTACTGCTCGAGCGGGTAGTCCTGCAGGAACCCGGAGCCGCCGAACGTCTGCAGCGACTCGGCGCCGAGCAGCTCGTACGCCCGCTCGGAGCCCACACCCTTGACCAGCGGCAGCAGCAGTTCGTTGATCCGGCCGGCCGTCTTTGCGGTCTCGGTGTCGCCCGCGGCCTGGGCGATGGCGACCTTGTCCTGCCAGGTGGCGGTGTAGATGACCAGGGCGCGGAGGCCTTCGGCGTACGACTTCTGCAGCATCAGCGAACGGCGTACGTCCGGGTGGTGGGTGATGGCGACGCGCGGAGCGGCCTTGTTGGAGTTCTCGATGAGGTCGGCGCCCTGGATCCGGTTCTTCGCGTACTCCAGCGCATTCAGGTAGCCACTGGATAGCGTGGCGATGGCCTTCGTGCCGACCATCATGCGGGCGTACTCGATGATCATGAACATCTGCCGGATGCCGTCGTGCACGTCGCCCAGCAGCCACCCCTTCGCCGGCGTGCCGTGCTCGCCGAACGTCATCTCGCAGGTGTTGGAGACCTTGAGGCCCATCTTGTGCTCGACGTTGGTGGCGTACGCGCCGTTGCGCTCGCCCAGCTCGCCGGTCTCCGGGTCGAAGTGGTACTTCGGCACCAGGAACAGCGACAGACCCTTGGTGCCCGGGCCGCCGGCGCCGTCCACGCCCACGGGACGCGCGAGGACGTAGTGGATGATGTTGTCGCTCAGGTCGTGCTCGCCGGAGGTGATGAAGCGCTTGACGCCCTCGATGTGCCACGAGCCGTCGGGCTGCGGGATGGCCCGGGTCCGGCCGGCGCCGACGTCGGAGCCGGCGTCCGGCTCGGTGAGCACCATCGTCGAGCCCCACTGCTTGTCGACGAAGAGCTGCGCCCACTTCTTCTGCTCCTCGGTGCCCTCGATCTGCAGCACGTGCGCGAACGAGGGGCCGTTGGAGTACATCCAGATCGGGGCGTTGGCGCCGAGCACCTGCTCGGCGATCGCCCACCACAGCGCCCGGGGAGCGAGGGTGCCACCGAGCGCGCTCGGCAGGTCCAGTCGCCAGAACTCCGAGGCCATGAACTGGGCGTACGACTTCTTGAACGACTCCGGAAGCGGCGCGGTGTGGGTGGCCGGGTCGAAGCGAGGCGGGTTGCGATCGGCGTCGGCGTAGCTGACCGACAGATCCTCGCGGGCCAGCCGGTTGACCTCGGCGAGCACGTCGCGGGCGGTGTCCGCGTCGATCTCGTCGAACGGCGCCTGGCCGAACGCTCGATCTGCTCCGAAGGCCTCGAACAGGTTGAATTCGAGGTCGCGCAGGTTGCTCTTGTAGTGAGTCATTCGGTGCCTGCCCCGCTTCCCGGACGCGAGTTACCCGTCAGTAACTCCCACTGTATTACCCGCCGGTAGAGGTCGACAAGGCGTCGGGCGATGTGTGATCAACGACAAAGTTGACGGGTCTGTCGCGCCGCCCGCGCCGGCGGCCGAGGAGACGTAGCCAGCGGCTGTCTAGCTCCCGGCCGCGCCGACCTCCCAGCTCGGGATGGGTACGGTGGCACCGTCGTCCGGCCCGACGTACTCCAGCAACACCAGCGCGATGTCGTCCTCGAGCTGGCCGTGTACCCAGTCGATGAGCGCGGTCTCGAGCGACGCCAGGCCGTCGCCGACCGTGCCGTGGCCCAGCAGGCGCCAAGCCCGGTCGGTGGTCGGGAAGAACTCGCCGTCGCGGCGGGCCTCGCCCAGCCCATCGGTGAACAGCAGCAGGCGGTCGCCCGGCTCGAGGCGTTCGACGCGTGGCTGCGCAACCGGCATGAAGCCGAGCGGCGGCGCGGTCGCAGGCGGCTCGAGCGCGATGACCTGACCCCGCCTGAGCAGCAGCGGCGCGGGATGTCCACAATTGACGATCGTGAGCGTGCCGCCGCGCTCCTCGACCAGCGCCGCGGTGACGAAGTCCTCGTCGCCGACGCTGCGAGCCACCGCCCGGTCCAGGTCGGCCACGATCCCCCGCAGATCTGGTCTTTCGTACGCGACATGCCGGTACGAACCGAGCACGATGCTCGCCAGCCGGACCGCGTCCAGACCCTTGCCGCGCACGTCACCGATGATCACTCGCACGCCGTACGGGGTGTCCAGGGCCTCGTAGAGGTCGCCGCCGATGTCGGCCGCGGCCGTCGCCGAGATGTAGCGCCCAGCGACCTGGAGCGAACCGAGTTGGGGCCCGAGCGGGCGCAGCACGGCCTGCTGCGCGACGGCCGCGAGGCGCAGCAGCTCGGCGATCTGAGCGGCCTGGCGTTGCCGCACCGTCGCCACGGCGGCGGCGACGCCGGTCGCGAGCACGATGCCCAGCACGTTAACTATTCCGGCCACGCCCAACCGCTCGTCGGCGGCCACGAAGACGACGCCGACCGCGGTGGTGAGCACGCCGATCGCGAGCACGGTCTGCCAGGACGCGAACACCGCGGCGAGGAAGGGGACGGCTACGAAAAGGCCGATGTAGTTGGCCCGGGTGCCGTCCGCGAGCTCGACCGCCGAAATGGCCGCGAGCAGCCCGAGGGCCGCGCCGAGGCCGGCGCGGGATCCTGGGCTCAACGGGCCACGGCCCGACGGCAGAATAGGTATGGCTACGCCGAACAGCATGCCTGATCGACGCGAGCGACTGCATCAACTTGACCCGTAGTCTGACGAGGTTCTGACCGCCCGGCACTGTGTCATCGTTCGGTCGGCCGCCTATACCCCCGAGCCGGTGACAGGATGTCGGCGTGGCATCCGACCTGCGTAATCGGCTGCGGGCCGAGTTCCGGTGGACGGACCCGGGCCTCGACAGCCAGGTTCTCATCAGCGACCGCTCAGGGTGGTGGCGCGATCCGCGCATATTGTACGAACTGGGGCCGGCGCTGGCGGCGCTCTTCGCCGACGCGCCGCCAACTGTCGTCGTCGCCCCGGAGGTGACCGGATTCCTTGTTGGACCTCTGGTCGCACGGGCGCTCGGCGTGGGATTCGTCGAGGCCTACCGCGAGGGCGCCCGCCGGCCCATCGCAGAGCCGATGACATGGGTGGACGTGTCCGCTGACCATCGCGGTGACGCGCAGCGACTCGGCGTGCGCAGCCGCCTGCTGGGTCACGGTGATCGCGTCCTGGTGGTGGACGACTGGGCCGCGACCGGTGCGCAGGCTCGCGGACTGTATGCCCTGATCACAAAGCTGGGCGCGACACCGGTCGGTACTGCGGTGATCGTCGATGAATGCCCGCCAGGGGTCACGGCGGAGCTGGACATTCGCAGCCTGCTCAACAGCGGCGACCTGGAGCCGCCTGGTTAGGTCACCGGCTGTCTGGCTAATGTGCGGCATCGTCCCCATGAGACCGTCCATAGTGAGTCCAAGACTGTCCTACCCGGCACGTATGCTCCGCATGCCAGATCGACACTCTTGAAGTGGGGGACTTCTATGACCATAACCATGCGTCGGTCCGCTGTCTTGGCGCTTGCGACCGTGGCCGGAGCCGTGGGGGCCTTGGCAGTGCCCGCGGTCGCCCAGGCCGACGTCGTCGCCAACGGCTCGTTCAGCATGAGCGGTGACGCCGGCGACTACATCACCCAGGGGCTCTCCTACAGCTACTCGGCCGCCGCCGGCGACACGCTCAACGCCACCGGCGGGGCGACCATCTTCCACCTCAGCATCAACGGCGCCAACGGCGATTGGTGGTCGCTCGACCTCGCGGCGCCGACTGGGCAGACGCTGCAGCCGGGCGTGTACGAGGGGGCCACGCGGTATCCGTTCAACGGTGGCGGCGCCGGCCTGGACGTCTCGGGGAACGGGCGTGGCTGCAACACGCTGACCGGGTCGTTCACGATCCAGTCGTACAAGCCCGGCATCAACGGCGCCGTCGAGGAGATGCAGGCGTCGTTCGAGCAGCACTGCGAGGGCGCTGCCGCGGCCCTGCGTGGCACTGTCACCATCGGCAACCCAACCCCGCCGCCGTCGGTGGACCTCGGAGTCGACGTCTCATCCCGTGGCACGTTCAGCAGGCTGAACGGCCGTGCCACGGTCGGCGGCACCGTGACCTGCAGCGCGGACACCCCGGTAACGGTCGCGGGTGAAGTCACCCAGGTGAAGAACAGGGTGTTGGTCACCGGCCCGTTCTCGGCAAGCATCGACTGCACCGCCGGCGCGCCCGCGGCGTGGGAGGCCACGGCCACGCCCAGCGGCACGAGGCCGTTCCTGGGCGGCATGGTCGAGGTCCATGCCGTGGCGACGGCAACTGATTCGACTGGCAACACCATCGGAACCGCGGAGGCAACCGCTGCGGTGAAGCTGGTCAGGGGCTGACCGCAGGCTGGGCCCGGTGGGCCGGGCTCGGCCCGGGTGGGTCGGGCTGGGTCCGATCAGGTACGAGAACGGGTCCAGCCCGCCAATACGCCGCGAGTTGGCTTCCAGCCCGTGGCCTCGTAAGTGGCGAGCCCGCGCTGCACGTACGGGTCGTCGGCGATGAGAGCGCGCGCCTCGTCCGCGGAGTCGACATCGAAGAGGATCACTCCACCCTCCGGCGGATCCTGCCTGCCGGCGGCGACGACGAGGCCGCGTTTCTCCAGCCCGTCCAGGAATCGCACGTGGTCGTCGCGCGCCTTGTCGACCTCGTCGAGCGGGGCTAGGTATGTGGAGATCATCAGATACACCGTGGCGTTCCTCTCACCGGCCTGGACCCGCCACAATCGTACGATCGATCTCGTGGATGAGTTTGGACGCTATGGCGTGTGGGCATCGCGCCGGCTGTGGCCTGAGGACCCGGGCGAGCTGGCCGAGGCGGCCGTGGAACTGGAGTCGCTCGGCTACGGCTCGGTGTGGATCGGCGGCACTCCGACTGACGACCTCGCCCTGCCCGAGGCGATCCTCGCCGCAACCACCCGCCTCGTCGTCGGTACCAGCATCGTCAATATCTGGCGCAGCGACGCGGCCGTCCTCAACGCTAGCCACGAACGAGTCCGTACGCAGTTCCCGGGTCGCTTCTACCTGGGTCTGGGCTCGGGCCACGCGCCAGCGGTGGAGGCGACGGGCCAGAAGTACGTACGCCCGGTCAGCAAGCTGCGCAGCTTCGCCGAATCGCTGCCGGACGTACCGCCCGAGGAACGCCTTTTCGCCGCCCTCGGCCCCAGGGCGCTGGAGGCGGCCCGTGACTTGTCCGCCGGCGCGTTGCCGTACCTCGTGCCGCCGGCACACACCGCCGATGCCCGCAGCATCCTCGGCCCGGATCGCCTGCTGATCCCCGAGCAGAAGGTCTTCCTGGGCACCGACGAGGCGGTCGCCCGCGCGGTGAGTCGCAAGGCCGCAGGTCAATATCTGTCGTTGCCGAACTACGTCAACAACCTGCGCCGCTACGGCCTGACGGACGACGACTTCACCGGCCACGGCAGTGACCGCTGGGTCGACACCGTGGTCCTCTGGGGTGACGAGGACGCGATCCGCACAGGCGTGAACGCCCACCTGGCGGCGGGCGCGGACCGCGTGGCGGTGCAGGCGCTGTCCGCGTCCTCCCACGGCGGCCTGCCACGCGCCGAGTGGCGAGCCATCGCCAAGGCCCTGATCGGCTGAGTTGGTGCGCCCAATACCGAGATCTTGGTGCGTTCCCAGCGCTCAAGCGCGCGTGCCGCGCGCCAGCACCGAGATTCCGGCGTCGCCGGCTAGCTTGTCGGCCAGGTACGCCAGTTGTGTGAAGACCGGCTCGCGGTCGGGCCGCGCTGGCCCTGATAGCGGGAGCCGTAAACGGCCGAGCCATAGGGGTGCTCGGCGGGCGACGACAGCCGGAAGATGCAGAGCTGGCCGATCTTCATGCCCGGCCAGAGCTTGATCGGCAAATTGGCCACATTGGACAGCTCAAGCGTGACATGTCCCGAGAAGCCCGGGTCGATGAAGCCGGCTGTCGAATGCGTGAGCAGGCCGAGCCGGCCGAGGCTGCTCTTGCCCTCGAGACGCCCGGCGAGCTGGTCGCCCAGCGTGATGACCTCGAGTGTGGACGCAAGCACGAACTCGCCCGGGTGCAGCACGAACGCTTCGCCGTCGGTGACCTCGACCTGCGACGTCAGGTCGTCCTGCTGCACGGCCGGGTCGATGTGGGTGTACA
>JBKOWB010000419.1:0-13109 GCA_046724195.1 Actinomycetota bacterium | reverse complement strand
AGTTGACCGTGCCCATGGTGCAGGACGCCATCTCGGGACCGGCGTCGAGCACGGCGAGGCGGTCCGCCTCCGGATCGGTCACCGCGCCACCGGACGAGAGCTGGACGATCAGGTCGGTGGACTGCTTCAGGGCCGCCACCGTCGCCCGCAGCCGGCCCTGGTCCAGCGTCGGCTGAGCGGCGTCGTCGCGGATGTGCACGTGGATGATCGCCGCGCCCAGCGCCTCGCACTCCTTGGCAGTGGAGACCAGCTCGTCGAGGGTGACGGGTAGGGCGGGCACGGCCGCCTTGCTGCTTTCCGCGCCGGTCGGAGCAACGGTGATCACGGTCCCGGTCGTCATGGCCCTGATCCTGCCATGCGAGACGGTCAGTCCGGGTCGATGGCCGCCGCCGACTCCTCGACCAGCAGCCGGGCGTCGTCCGGCACGTTGCGCTTGACGATCGCCAACGCGATCATGCCGAGCTCGAAATGGCGTACGGCCGTACCGACGAAGCCGACCTCGCGCCCATCCAGCGTGACCGGGGTGCCCTGCGCCGGGGGCTGATCGGTGGCGACGCCGTCGAGGTGCAGCAACACGAGCCGGCGGGGCGGCCGGCCGAGGTGGTGCACCCGCGCCACCGTCTCCTGCCCGCGGTAGCAGCCCTTCTCGAGGTGCACGGCGGTGGCCATGAATCCCGCTTCGGCCGGGATCGTCTTGTGATCCGACTCCCAGCCGAGCCGGGGGATGCGGTGCGCGACCCGGATCGCCTCGTATGCCCACAGCCCCGCCGCCGGTACGTCCAGCTTCCGGCGGACATCGTCGACTGCCGGCCGGGGCACGAGCAGGTCCACGCCCAGGGGCACCCGGCGGGCCAGCCCGTTTTCGAACTCGCGCACGTCGTACACCGACGTCGGATGTGCGGGGACCGCGCCGGTGCGGAACTTCGGCCCCGGCACGGCACTGATCCGGGGTTCGGCGAGACCGAGTTCTGCCACCGCGGCAGTCGCGTCCGGGCCGACCAGCGAGAGCACCGCCATCTCGGCCGTCGCGTAGCGCGGCTCGACCCGGGTGAAGAAGCGCATGGTCTCGAGGTACTTGAGCAAGCTCTCGCCCGCGCCCGGCTCGGTGTCCAGCCACGCGGTGGTCCCGTCCTCGGTGACGTACGCGTGCTGCTCGAGGTGGCCGTGCGGGGACAGCACGAGCAGCTCGCTGCCCTGCCCCGCCTTGAGATCGGACAGGTGCTGGGTGGTCAGCGTGTGCAGCCAGCTCGCACGCTCCTCGCCGGGCACGGCGATGACCTCACGGTTGGAACGGTCGACCAGGCCCACCGCGGTCGCGAGCGTCCGCTGCTCTCGCATCGGGTCGCCGTAGTGGGCCGCGACGCCCGCATCCGGCGAATCCGGCGTCAGGTCTTCGATGAGAATCACTGGAGCTCCTTGCAGTCTCCGCAGACGCCGAACAGCGACACGTGGCCGACGTCGACCCGGAAGCCCTGCTCCTCGCGCAACTGCTCGGTGACCGGCCGCAACACGGACGGGTCGACTCCCCGGATCGAGCCGCAGCCGCGGCACACGAGATGGACGTGCTGGTCCTCGCCCGCGGCGTGGTAGGTCGGGGAGCCGTGCGACAGGTGGGTGTGGTTGACCAGGCCGAGTTCCTCGAGCAGCTCGAGCGTGCGGTAGACGGTGGTGATGTTGACGCCGGCCGCGCGTTCGCGCACGTGGTGGTGCACCTGCTCGGGCGTCGCGTGGTCCAGCTCATGCACCGCCTCCAGGATCAGCTGGCGCTGCGGCGTCAGCCGCAGGCCGCGCTCCCGGAGCATGGCGGCTAGGGATGTGGCGGACACATGTCGAGCATAGTTCGGCCGGAGCGGTCAGCCGCCGACGCGGATGAGGCGCGCGGAAAGGTGCGGCTCCAGGCCATGGCCCTGGGCCGCAATTTCCTGGGCGTACAGCAGGGCGCCCTCGACGATGCCGAAGAGGCGGTGGCCCGCGGTGACCTCCTTGGCCGTCGGGGAACGCACGATGGCGTCCGCCTCCATCTCCAGCCTGGTACCGCTCACCTTGCCCAGGTAGAGCTCCATGATGCCGGTGGGGGTGCACATGGTGGCTTCCATGTCGTCCGTCGCCCGCCCCTGGTCGTCGGTGACGGGACGCCACCAGCCGACCTCGCGACTCGACGGGCGCACCGGCTTCGACTCGTCGTCGAGGATCCACGCCCGCGACTCGTAGAACAGGAACGGCCGGCCATCGTGGCCGATGGTGATCTCCTGAGCGAAGTTGAAGTCCTCGACTCCCGGATATCCGCCCTGGCCGCGCCCCCGCCAGAAGCCGATGAACGGCAGCAGACCGAGCAACGCCGGGTGCAGATCCGGCCCGGACCGCAGGTCGTACGTTTCCTCGTAGGGGTACGGCTCGACCGGCGGGGCGTTCAGCCAGGGCGGAGGGCCCAGCGGGTTTTCCGACTGACTGCTCACCAGCGCCCCCTCGAAATGCGCATCGCCAGGTAGCCCAAACCGCCAGCCAGGGCGCCCAACCCGGCGACCAGCAGGCTCACGAACCCGATCTCGGTAACCATGACCCGGCCATCGTAGTCAGGCGGGACCTATGCTGACGGCTATGGCTCGCCTGCTCGTCGTCAAGGCAACCGCCGGCATGGACGCTCCGGAGCGCTGCTCTCAGGCGTTCACCGTGGCCAGTACGGCGGCCGCATCCGGCATAGACGTCTCGTTCTGGCTCACCGGCGAGTCGACGTGGTTCGCGCTGCCCGGCAAGGCGGAGGAGTTCGAACTACCGCACGCCGCTCCCCTGCCGGACCTGTTGGCGCTCCTGCTCGACGCCGGACGCGTAACGGCCTGTACGCAATGCGCGGCCCGCCGCAACATCACCCCCGACAACGTGCTCCCGGGAATCCGGATCGCGGGCGCCCCGGTCTTCGTCGAGGAGATCATGACCGAGGGCGCCCAGGCGCTGGTGTACTAGCCGGGTACTGGCCGCTCAACCGGGGATGATCCGCCAGCGCTGGTTGGCGAGCCCCAGGTCGGCCCACTGGCCGACGTGGGCGCCGTCCGCCGTGGACTGGCCCTGCACCTCCAGCACCTTCCCGCTGTGCCGCGCGACCAAGGCGAACACCCCGGCCGACGACCACGCGAGCCGCCACTGCTGATTGGCTCCGCCCCAGTAGTCCCACTGTGTCGCCTTGGCGCCGTCGGCCGTCGAGATGCCGGCGATGTCCACGACCTTGCCGTCGTAGTTGCTGATGATCCGGAAGTAGCCGCCGCCGACGTCTTCGAACCTCCACACGTGGTCGGCCGTGCCGGTCGGCGGCCACTGGGTCAGCTGGGCGCCGTTGTCGCGCGACATGTTCGAGATGGCCAGCACCTTGTTGGTGTGGGTCACCTGCAGCTTCACCGTACCGTCCGGGATGAACCGCCAGTTGTGGTCGGCGGTCCCGTTGTCGCTGAACTGGACCACGTTCGCCGAGTCGGCCATCGACATCCCGGCCACGCCCAGCACCTTGCCCGAGTTCCGGTTCCGGATCCGCGCGTACCCGGTCCCATTGTCGATCACCTGCCACAGGTGGTCGTACGTCCCGTTGTCGTCGAACTGCACCACCTGGGCAGAGTCCGCTGTGGACATTAGGTCGACACCGAGAAGCTTGCCCGAGTTCACGTTGCGGATCTTGATCCAGCCATCGCCGTTGTCGACGATCTGCCACAGGTGGTCGGCCGTGCCGTTGTCGGCGAACTGCACCACCCGTGCGCTGTTGTTCAGCGACATCTGATCGACGCCGAGGACCTTGCCGGAGTTCTGGTTCTGGATCTTGAATGCGACGCCCGGCGGCACCCACGGCCTGCCCGCGCCGATCCGCGGGAATGACGTGATCCGCAGTCGCGCCGCGCCCATCGGGATCAACGTCACGGTCTCGGCCGGCTCGCTCGACGGCGTCGGACTGTCCTGCAGCGCGGTGACGATCGCGTCCCGGTCGGCCTGCCAGGCCGGGATCTTCTGTGCGCCCGTGGTGATCTTGATCGGGGCATTCGCCGGGCTGAAGGGGTCGTTCGCGGACCCGAGCCCGGTCGTCACCGCGAAGCCGTTCAGGGCCAGGCCGTAATTCCACGCCGATCCCGGCCGTACCTCGCTCGTGGGCCAGGCGTCAGTGCCGCCGACCCTCGCCCAGTTCTCGGTGATCGCCAGCGAGAACGTCAGGGCCCCGAAATCGACCGACACGGCGTTGTGGTTGGCGGTCCAGGTCCGCACGCGGGCCTGCATGGGCAGGCGGAGCACGACGCGGTCCCCGTTGCTCCAGGTCCGTTCGATTTTCCCGTACGAGGGTCCGGGCGACACAGACGCAGCGACGCCGTTGACCGCCACGGCCGGTTGCGTGCACCACCCTGGTATCCGCAGGTAGAGCGGGAAGGCGAGGGCCTTCGGCGTGCTCACGGTCAGCGTGATGGTGTCGCTGAACGGGTACGTGGTGTCGGCGGTGACCGTCACCGCCGTACCGTCGCCGACCCTGGCGGTGACCCGCGACGGGCCGTGCAGTTGCGCGGCCAGGCCGTTGTCCGGGGTGGCCGCCCACATCTCCTCGACGTAGTAAGGCCAGCCCTGACCGTAGTTGTGCGGGCAGCAGCGGTAGTTGTCGATCCCCAGCATGTACGCCTGCATGGCGAAACCGTTCTGGAACTGGGCCTGGCTGCCGGGGCGGTCGAGCTGCGCGATGCTGTTCGCGCTGGTGATGTAGTGGATGCCTTTCTGCCTCTGATCGAGCGACGCCGGCAGCGAGTTGAACGCGAGATCCTCGACACGGTCGGCCCAGATCGGGTCGCCGGTGATCCGGCCGAGGATCTCGTGGCTGGCCATGAACTCGACGATGCCGCAGGTCTCGAAGCCCTGCCGCGGATCGCCGAAACCAGGACGGGCGTTCTCGTCGCCGGCGAACCCGCCACCGGGGAACTGCCCGTAGCTGGACATGATCGTGTTGTAGACGTTGTAGCTGGCCTGCCGGTGAGCGGGATCGCCGGACAGCGTCGAGTAGACGGCCGGCTCGCGGAAGCCCTGCGCGAGGTTGACGTTGTGCAGCGTCGGCAGGTTGTTCATGTAGTTCGCCGAATTGGCGTGGATCTTGCGCGCGAGATCGAGCAGGAACGCGTCGCCGGTCCGGTTGTAGGTCCAGAAGACGGTGTCCAGCGTGTCGGCCCAGCGGAAGCTGCCCCAGCTCTGCGAGAACGCGCCCGGACCCTGGGCGTTCATGAATGTGAAGAACCTCGTGAAGAACGGCACCACCCGCGAGTCGCCGGTGAACTCCCCATGCGAGCGGATAGCGTGCAGCATCGGCATGTGCGGCCAGAAGTCCGGACCGTTGTTGAGCGAGGTACGCAGCGAGGATGGTCCGAAGAACCCGTCGCTCGCCTGGGTCGCCAGCACCCCGTTGATCCACTTCGTGGTCTCCGCCTGCACCCGCGAGTCGCCGGTCACGTAGCCGAGGCTGCCGAATCCCTTGAGCCAGTACGGCAGCTCCTCCCAGCCGCCGAGGTTCGGGTGGATCCAGCCGGTGTTGTCGTACTGGAGGAAGTGCGAGATCTCGGTCATCCTGCCGTTGATCCCGTCGAGCTGGTAGCCGAGCTGGGTGGCGAGCCAGCCGGTGGCCTTGGTCGCGCCGGGTGGCAGCCGGAGGAACGCGTCGGGTTGCAGCGGCGCCCGGTTCGTAACGTAGCCCGGGACCGCGGCCGCGGCTGGGCCGGAGGTGAGCGCGTCCGTCGCGATCGCAACAGCGGGCACGGCGACGGTGCCGGCGAGGAACTTACGACGGTCCATTGTGGCCTCCGTGACTAACCCGGCGTGTGATTTTGATCGATAATGTGCGACCCTTGTCGTTACAGGATCGTAAAGCATCGATTCACAGCTGTAAATGAATAGCCCGGGATTGCTGCTTCGGTGCGGAATTCGGGCGGCCGCGCGTCAGGCGCAGGCGGTGGTCGCACTGACGCGAAGCCGCGGGCCGTCCGCGACAACCACCACCGAGTCGTTTCCTGTGCGGTACGCCCAGCCGTCCGGATCGGCGCGCACCACCGTCGCGCCGCCGGTCACCGGCTCCAGGCTGCGCCCCAGATCCTTGGTGCGCGGCACACCATCCACCGTGTACGTGCCCGCGGCGCCACCGCCGGGACAGGCGACCGCGCGAACGGCCGGCGATCGATCTTCCGCCGCGCCGAGCGCCCGGAGCACGTCGGCGAACGCGGGCGGCGGGTTGCCGGCCCGCGGGTCGGCCGAGTCCAGAGTGGTCGCAGCGGTCGGGCGGCAGCCCGTCGAGGCCTCCAGCGTCAGCACCTGGGCGTCGGCCAGCGTGTCCGCGTCGATCGCGACGTACGAGCCAGCGTCCGCATGCAGCCCGACCCGCGAGCCGCCGCGCGCCTGCGCCACCCGGGCCTTGTAGCCGGGCGGCAGTCCCCCGGCGATGGCGTCGAGCGCACGCCGGGCCTGGTCGGCTTGGACGTAGACGGTGACGTCCCGGGTCGCCTCGACGCCGTGCCGGACAGGGGTGATCCGGCACCCATGCGCCAATCGCAGCTCGCCGAGGACGACGGCACGGCCCGGCCCTTCGGCGGCGGCCAGCATGGCGCCGGTGGCCCGCTCGAGGACGGGCAGCGCTTCGGCGATATCCCGTTGCTCGGGCACGGTGGGCGCGTCGTTCCGCACGGACCAGACCGCGAGCAGAGCCAGCACAAGTGCCCAGGCCACCACGATCCCGACGAGCCACAACCGCCGCTTCCGCCGCGGTGGCGGCCCGACGGGCGGTGCCGCATACGGATACCCAGGCAAACTCACGCAGCAATCGTGGCACGCGTGAGCCGCCGCAATGACCTCAGATCTCGACGATGGGTCCGTTGTCGGCAATACCGCGATACAGCCCAGGACGCGCCGTCAAGACGAAGCCCCCTTCATCGATCGCCGACAACATCGCCGCAGTCGCATCGAGGGTTCCGGTGACGTCGTGGATGGCGGCGAGGGCCTGCCAATCATCGGATCCAGGAACTACCACCGTGGCATGGTGATCGAGCAACAAGTTGAGACGGTCAACGTCGTCGACCATCCATCGAGCCTCGGCCAAGCATTCGGCAGGAAGTCCGGCGACGCCGCCCTCATCGGCCACCTCGCTGAGCGGCTCGCCGACGTGGATGGAGCCGCGCGTGAACGCGAGGATTGCGGATGTGTCGAGGACGAGCCGGATGGGGGTGCTTTCGACGGTCATGCGGCCGCCTCCGGCAGGCCCAGTTGCCTGCGCAATTCAGCGCGCCGCTCCGGGGTCCATTTGGCATCGGCCTCCTCCAGGCGCCTCCGGAATCGTGCCTTACCTTCTTCCGTCACGTTGATCCCGGCGGCACGGAGGATCGCGTCCCCATCCTTCCCGGCATCCGGCTCAGGTGTAGTCACAGGACTAGGGTAGCAATGTGGGGCGCCCCTGTCTGCCCCTGATGAATTAGACATGCGACTACTATACCAACGACTAGTACCGATGTCAGCCCCGAACAACGTCGGAACATAAACCAGGGGCGGGATCCATCACGGGTCCCGCCCCTGAGTCACAGAGCGTGGGTCAGTTGGCGACGCTGAGGCCCACCTCGTTGACGCCGCGGGTGGCGTCGAGTGTCAGGTCGCCGTTGCCATGCCGGGACAGGGCGCGCAGCGTCCACGAGCCGGGCGCGGCGAAGAACCGGAAGACGCCCTGGGGGGACGTCACCACCTCGGCCGTGAACTCGCCGGTGGCGTCGAGCAGGCGGACGTATGCGCCGCCCACGGCCGCACCATCGGCGTTACTGACGATGCCGGTGATCACCGTTTCTTTCTCCAGGTCCACGCTGGCGGGGATCGGAGCCGACTGGTCGGGAGCGGCGCAGCCGTCCGCGATGTTGGAAGGAGACGTCATGATCACGCCTTCCCGGGCTCGTCGCCGAGCGCGATCGGCACGCCGATCAGCGAGCCGTACTCGGTCCAGGAGCCGTCGTAATTCTTCACGTTCTGGCGGCCGAGCAGCTCCTTGAGCACGAACCAGGTGTGCGAGGAGCGCTCGCCGATCCGGCAGTACGCGATCGTGTCCTTGCTGTCGTCGATGCCTGCCTCGGCGTACAGCTTGGCCAGCTCGTCGTCCGACTTGAACGTGCCGTCCTCGTTGGCCGCCTTGCTCCACGGCACGTTGATCGCGGTCGGGATGTGCCCCGCGCGCTGAGCCTGCTCTTGCGGCAGGTGTGCGGGCGCGAGCAGCCGGCCGGCGAACTCGTCGGGGCTGCGCACGTCGACGAGGTTCTCCACGCCGATGGACTGGATCACCTCGTCGCGGAACGCGCGGATGGACAGGTCGGGAGCCTTGGCCCGGTACTGCGTGGCCGGCCGCTGAGGCGTGTCGGTCGAGTACGGGCGGGCGTCGAGCTCCCACTTCTTGCGACCGCCGTCGAGCAGCCTGACGTCGCCGTGGCCGTACAGCTTGAGGTACCAGTACGCGTACGCGGCGAACCAGTTGTTGTTGCCGCCGTACAGGATCACGGTGTCGTCGTTGCTGATGCCGCGCTCGGAGAGAAGCGCGGAGAGCTGTTCCTGGTTCACGAAGTCCCGGCGGACCGGGTCCTGCAGGTCCTTCTTCCAGTCCAGCTTGATGGCTCCCGGGATGTGCCCACCGTCGTAGGCGGTGGTGTCCTCGTCGACCTCGACGAAGACGATGCCCGGGGTTTCGAGATTCTTCTCGGCCCAGTCGGCAGAGACGAGCGCGGTGTCGCGACTCATCGGATGACTCCCTTGGTGAGATGGCAGGTGGAGAGTCAGCGCGCGGGAGCGGATCGCACGCGCGCAGAACCCTTGGGGGGAAATGCAGATCGGTGCGAACGGCGCCACTGCCGGGCGATGCTGCTACCGGCGCCTGGTCCTCCGGACGGCGCGGAGAACCAAGTCAAAACCGGAAGGAAGCGCGAGTGGCCCCGTCAGACGACAGGGCGACACAGGCAGGCGGCCACGCGGCACAGGTCGACCGCGCGCCTCTTGGTGAGCATTGGGCTCATGGGGATCGACCCTACCAGCGGTTCCAACGCGCGGAACACCGTCGACCACGATCCGGGAACGAGGCCGCCGTCACAGGCCGCTGGCGTTGAGCGAGACATCCTTCGCGCCGAGCGTCACGGCCAGCCCGTCCGGCCGGGGCTCGACCTTCTGGATGACCAGCTTCAGCGGCAGCTGCGGTGGCTTGAGGTCGAGCGCGAGTTGCTGCACGTACGAGTTGATGATGTTCCGGACCAGCTGCACGTTCGGCAGGCCCTCGGCGGTCACGTCCGCGAAGCGGACCTGCACGATGCCGTTCTTGACCGTGAGGTTGGCGGTGCCGGTGACGTTGAACGTCTGCCCCAGGGCGGTCACCGGGGCGGTCCCGACCAGCTTGCCGTCGCGTTCGCTGAGCTTCAGGTCCTTCTGCCCGATCAACTGCGCGACCTGCGGATAGTCGATCGTGCCGGAGCCGGTGACGGTGGTGGCGACGATGTCCCCCTGCCGGGTGCGCAGCGTGTCCAGCGGCGCGCGCACGTCCTTGGCGCGGATGTCCAGCAGCGGCAGCTTGATCGTCTTGTCGTTGCCGGCCGGAGCGGTGAAATGGGCCAAGTCGATCTTGATCTCTTGGTACCGACCCTTCACCACCTGGGTCACGAACGGCACGCCCTCGATGGTGACGTCTGGCTTCTCCGAAGTGGCCTTCTGGTTCGCGACCTGTTCGGCGACGCGGTCGCTGATGACCCGCTCGGCGTACGACGCGCCCAACCGGTCCAGCACGGCCAGCCCCGCGACGATGATGATCAGAAGCACGATGAAGGTGATCAGCACGCGTCGCCCCCCGCGCCTGCGTGGCTTCTGCGAGCTGTACACCTCGGCCACTGTTCCTCCTGGGCATTCCCACATCCGACGATGGGGAACGTATATGCCCGCATCCACTCGTGGGCGAAACAGGTCAGGAGAGGAAGAACACGGTCAGCGCGTAAGCCACCGGCGAGGTGAGCGCAAACGCGCCCAACGGGCCCTGCATGTGCCGGGCCAGCCAGAACGTCGGCGCGTCGCCGGCCATGCTGCGGCTCGCCTCGGTGTAGTTGACGGCCAAGTCAACCAACCCGGCGAGGCCGGCCGCCACCAGGCCCAGGATGGCGCCCTTCGCCGGGTTGAACGGCAGCACCAGCACACTGCCCAGCCCGGCCGCGGCGAGCGTGCCCAGCATCGCGCCCAGGATGACGCCGGTGGCGCCGCGCGGCACCTGCGGCGCGATCCGCGGCTTGGCGAAGATCGCGTCGGTGAGCCGGGCCACCACCAGCGAGACGCCGGCCGCGGCCAGGCAGACCATGACGGCCTGGGTGCCGATCGGCTTGCGGGTCAGCACGATCAGCGATGCGAACGCGACCACGCCCAGCACGAGCAGCAGCGTCGCGCCGAGCGAGTCGGTCGCGCGCCGCCGGTCGGCTGCGCGGATCGACTGGCCGATGATCGCCGCCACGAACGCAGCCATGGCGACATAGAGCAGGGGCAGCAGGTGCGCGGTCTCGTTGGTCACGGCGGCGTAGTCGGCGAGCAGCCCGGCCACCACGCAGACGCCGGCCACCGTTGCGGCCGCCGGCGGCCGCATCGCCATGGTCCAGGCGAGGACGAACAAGAGCTGCACCCCGAAGATCACTATCGCGTACGGCGTGCGAGCGTCGGGACCGGAGGTCTGCGCGCCGAGGATCAGGCCCGCGGCGAGCAGCCCGGCGAACCCGGCGATCGCCACCGACAGCTGCCGGCGGACCGGGACGACCTCGATGTCGTGGTGGTGCTCGTCCTCGACCTCCTCGTGGCTCTCCGGCCGGCCCAGTCCCAGACCGGCGGTGCCGGGCTCGCGCTCGGGAGCCCCCGCGTAGAACCCGGACGAGGACCGCCCCGTGCCCGACCGCGCGATCTCGCGAGACAGCTCGGGGCCCCAGGGATCGCGGTCGCCGTCCTGCGGCGTGGAGGGAAACACGCATGCGATGGTGCCAGACCCGGGCGGAACCGTGCTCGCCACGCGGCGTGGCCGTGTGCGTGACCAGTGCGCCACCACGTAAAAGGGCGGTTACGATTCGACCGTTTGGCCGCCTTCGCGGCGTTCACTGCATCACTTCATGATCCGGCCGGCGCAGTTACGGCGATGTATCGGTTAAGGTAACCCCAGCCCACCCGTCGGTGACGCCGGGACCAGACCTCCCGGTGGCGAAGCCATGAGCTGCGTGTACCGGGTCACCCGAGCGGCCCGAGCGCCGCGAGGATGCGAGGTGAGTGTGGAAATTCTCCTCTTGGTGACGGCACGCGCCGGCGAACCCTCCGCCGTGCTGCCCGCGCTGGACCTGCTGCCCCACACCGTGCGGACCGCACCCCGCGACGTCCGCACCCTGATGTCCGGGCCCAGCCCCGACGCCGTGATGGTGGACGCCCGTTCCGAGCTCTCCGAGGCCCGCGCGACGTGCCGCATGCTGCACGCGACCGGCCTCGGTGTGCCGCTCGTCGCGGTGGTCACCGAGGCCGGGCTGATCGCGTTGAACGCGGACTGGGGCGTCGACGACGTCATCCTGGCCAGCGCCGGACCCGCCGAGGTCGAGGCCCGCCTACGCCTGGGCGTCGGCCGGTTCAGCAACGCCACGGCCGGTGCCGGCGGTTCGATCCGGGCCGGCGAGCTGAACATCGACCCGGACACGTACGCGGCCAAGCTCAAGGGCCGGCCGCTCGACCTCACCTACAAGGAGTTCGAGCTGCTGAAGTTCCTGGCCCAGCACCCGGGGCGGGTGTTCACGCGGGACCAGCTGCTGCGCGAGGTCTGGGGGTACGACTACTTCGGCGGTACGCGCACGGTCGACGTGCACGTACGGCGGCTGCGCGCCAAGCTCGGCTCCGAGTACGAGTCGATGATCGGCACCGTGCGCCAGGTGGGCTACAAGTTCGTAGTCCCGCCGACGGGGCGCCAGCTGCCCGACAACGAGCCGGTTTCGCTCCCGGTCTGACCGGGCACACGCACCTCATGACGACGGAACAGCCGGTCCGCACCGCCGATCGGCTGTCCGCCATGGAGATTGCCGATGTGCTGGCGCTGGCCGACGCGGCCGAGGGGGCGGACGGGGTGTATCCGCTGTCCGAGGACGTGGTGCTGCGGGTGCGCCACGCCGGCGACGCTGTTGCTTCTGGGGACACTGCGCCCGTACATCTGCTCTCTGAATCGGATGACGGCCTGGCCGGATACGCCTACCTGGACCGGTCTGATCCGGAAGGACCCGCAGGCGAGCTCGTGGTGCATCCGCGGCACCGCCGGCGTGGTCACGGCACGGCCTTGCTGGCAGCCGCGAAGAAAGCCGCCGGAGACCGCGGTCTGCGGTTCTGGGCGCATGGGGACGAGCCCGGTGCGCGCGCCTTCGCCGAGAAGAACGGCCTGGTCCGGGCACGTGTGCTGTGGCAGATGCGTCGCTCGCTCGCCGAGCCGCTACCCGAGGCACCGCTGCCGGCCGGCGTGACGCTGCGATGGTTCCGGCCCGGCCACGACGACCAGGCCTGGCTGCGCGTCAACTCGCGGGCCTTCGCACACCATCCCGAACAGGGTCGCTGGACCGAGAATGATCTCCGGATGCGGATCGCCGAGCCCTGGTTCGACGCCAAGGGATTCCTGCTTGCCGTGGACATCGAGGACACCCTGCTCGGATTCCACTGGACCAAGGTGCACCCGGCGGCCGGGGACGAGCCCGCGATCGGCGAGATCTACGTCCTGGGCGTGGATCCGGACGGTCACCGCAAGGGGCTCGGCAGCGCGTTGAGCGTGGCGGGGCTCGAGTACCTCGCCGGGCTCGGCCTGAGCCAGGCGATGCTGTACGTCGATGAGTCGAACACCGCCGCGGTAGGGCTGTACCGGCGGCTCGGATTCGAGATCTGGTCGGCCGATGTGAGCTATCAAACTGCGCGCTGAGGCACCGCCAGCGTCACGGGACGATCAAGGATGTGTCTCGGGGCAGTAAAGCCTACCCGGATATATCCGACATTACGGTCCTTGGATCCCCGGTTCATGTAGCGGACAACTTGCCCTTAGTCCCCGGCCACCAGCGCGGATAGACGTGTTC
>JBKOWB010000122.1:0-16995 GCA_046724195.1 Actinomycetota bacterium | reverse complement strand
GAGGTGCACCGGGCCGACCATGATGTGCACCCGGGCACGCGGCAGGCGGATCGGGGCAAGGAGGGGGCGGCGGATCGGGACGAGCAGGAGGCGCAACGGGCCGCGGCTGATCCGCGTACCATCCATGGTTTTGAATCTCCTGGCGCGGACCGCACCCGGCCGCCGGCCACGGCGGACGTCTGGGCCGCGGCCACCGCGGACATCGCGGATCGCGGCGTGGCGCCGGGACCCAACGTAGATCATGATGTTCCGGGCGCGCCGGCTCCGCCCGGCAAGGCCGGGACCGGCTCCACGCCGGCCGAGACGGCCGGGAGCCTCGAGGCCGGTGCGGACGGCGACGCTCGCGCGGGCGGCGGTGTGTGACGAGGTTAGAAGGGACGTAGCGTGACGCTGACCATCGGAGTCGACGTCGGCGGCACGAAAGTGGCCGGCGGAGTGGTCGACGAGCACGGCAACGTCGTGGCCGGCAACCGGCGCGACACACCTGCCGAGGACCATGCGGGCACGCGCGACACGATCGTCGAGGTCGCCGCGGAGCTGGCGAGGCAGTACCCGGAGGCGATCGCGATCGGGATCGGTGCCGCCGCCTGGATCGACGCTGCCGGGTCGACGGTACTGTTCGCGCCCAACCTGGCCTGGCGCGACGAGCCGCTGCGCGACTACGTGACCAAGGCCGTGGGCCTGCCCACCGTGCTGGAGAACGACGCGAACGTCGCGGCGTGGGCGGAGTTCCGGTTCGGGGCGGGCCGGGACGCGGACGACTCGATGGTGATGATCACGGTCGGCACCGGTATCGGCGGCGGCATCGTCCTGAACGGCTCGCTCTGGCGCGGTGCGAACGGCATCGCGGGCGAGCTCGGCCACATCGAGTCCGTGCCGGACGGGCATCCGTGCGGCTGCGGCCGGCTGGGTTGCCTGGAGCAGTACGCGAGCGGCAAGGCGCTGCTCCGCTTCGGGCGGGCGGGCGCGCGGCAGGAGCCGGATCGGGCGCGGCTGCTGCTCGAACTGGCCGGCGGGGACCCGCTCGCGATCACCGGGCAGCAGGTCACCAGGGCCGCCCAGGAGGGCGACGAAGTGGCCCGGGACGCGTTCACGCAGATCGGCTACTGGCTCGGCGTCGCGATGGCGGATCTCGCGCAGATCTTCGACCCGCAGCTCCTCGTCGTGGGCGGCGGCGTGATCGAGGCGGGCGACCTGCTGATGGGACCGACCGAACGTACCTATCGCGATCAGCTTGCCCAGCGTGGCCGGTTCCCGGTGGCCGAGCTGAAGGCGGCCGAGACCGGCAACACGGCCGGCGTCGTCGGCGCCGCGGACCTCGCCCGGCGAATCTGAGCCCGGCCCACGGAGATGGCCGCGTGATCGACTCTGACCAGGCCCCGCGGCGAGCGACCATTTGCCCGTTCTCGCGGACCTATGGCCGCCTTCCTCCTGGGCCCCTCGGTCTGCAAGGATCGCCGGGTGCACGACACCCCTGACGTTGCCGACCGCCACGATGCGGTCTGCGTGATCGGCGCGGGCGGCAGCGGTCTCGCCGCCATCAAGAACCTGCGCGAACACGGCTTCGCCGTCGACTGCTACGAGCGCGAGACGTCCGTCGGCGGCGCCTGGAACTGGCGCCACGACCGCAGCCCGATGTACGCGGGCACGCATCTCATATCGTCGCGGCCGCTCACCGAGTTCCCCGACTTCCCCATGCCCGACAACTGGCCGGACTACCCCCATCACAGCCAGCTGCTGTCCTACCTGGAGCGGTACGCGGCGCATTTCCGGCTCGGTGAGCACATCTGGTTCGGCACCGAGGTCGTCGCCGTGACGCCGGTCGGCGACGGCCGGTGGGACGTGACCACCCGTAGCACGGGTGGCGGCGCCTTGCGGGTCCAGCGATACGCGGCCGTGGTCGTGGCGAACGGGCACAACTGGTCGCCGAAGACCCCGCCGTACGACGGCCTGGTGACGTTCCGGGGCCAGATGATCCACGCGTCGGCGTACAAGGACCCGGCGCAGCTGCGCGGGCGCAAGGTGCTCGTGGTCGGCGGCGGCAACACCGGATGCGACATCGCGGTCGAGGCGGCCCAGCAGGCCACCACCGTCTGGCATTCCACCCGCCGCGGCTACTGGTACGCCCCGAAGTACGTCTTCGGCCGCCCGGTGGACCAGATCAACGACCTGATGCTGAAGTGGCGGCTGCCGCTGCGATTGCGCCAATGGCTGGTCCAGAAGACGGTCCGACTCACCGTCGGCGACGTGACCCGGTACGGCCTGCCGGTGCCCGACCACCGCCCGTTCGAGAGCCACCCGGTGGTCAACAGCCAGCTGGTGTACTACCTGGGCCATGGCCGGATCACCCCGGTGCCGGATATCGCCCGTTTCGACGGCGCCTCGGTCGAGCTGGCCGACGGCCGGGTCATCGAGCCCGACCTGGTCATCAGCGCCACCGGATACCTGCCGCGGTTCGAGTTTCTGGCGCCGGAGCTCCTCGACACGGACGACGACGGTCGTCCGGATCTGCACCTGCACGCGTTCGCCCGGCGGCATCCGACGCTGGCCGTGATCGGGCTGCTGCAGGGCGATGCCGGGCTGTTCCCGCTCGCGCACTGGCAGAGCGTGGCCGTGGCGCGCTGGCTGCGGCTGCGCCTCGCCGACCCGGTCAAGGCCGCCGCCGTGCAGCAGCGGGAGTCGGCCCGGCCACTGCGGTCGTGGTCGCGGCGGCAGATGGTGCCGTCCACCCGGCACTGGTTCGAGGTGAGCCATACCAGCTACTTGCGGGCCCTGGACGACCTCCTGAAGCACCTGGAGCCGGCATGACCGAGTGCACCGAGCGAAGCGAGGGCCGCGAGGGCATGCCCAGGGAGGCAGCGTGAGATCGGATCTTTTGCGGTTCGACGACTGGACGTCGCCCGTGCCGCCGGTGTCGCGGGAAGTCCTGACCGCCCTTCCGGCTACCGACGAGGACTTGCCGCCGGTGCTGTTCGTACCGGGCCTGGGTCACGGTGCCTGGGCGTTCGCGGAGCACTGGCTGGCGCACACCGCGTCGCGCGGCTTCCCCGCCCACGCGATGAGCCTGCGCGACAAGGGCGACCTGCGGTCGTACGCGCACGATGTGGTCCAGGTGGCGGCGTCGCTGCCGCGGCAGGCGGTACTGGTCGGGCACGGCGCGGGCGCCCTCGTGGTGGCGCGGGCGTTGGGCCGCTACCCGGCGCGGGCCGCTGTGCTGGTCGCGCCCGTGCTGGACGGCTGGACATCGCTGGGCGCCGCGTTGCGTACCAACCCGTTCGGGACGTTGCCGGCTCTGTTCGGCGGGCGCCTGCGACTGAGCCGGCGCCAGCTGTTCAGCGCGGACCTGCCGGCGGCCGAGGCGCATGAATACCTCTTGCGGCTCGGCCGGGCCGGCGGGAGGGCGCAGTTCGAGCTGGTCCGGCACGCGCCGCCGCCGCGACCGGTCGGGTCACCGCCGACGCTGGTGGTGGGCAGCCCGGACGACCGGGTCGTGCCGCGTTCGTCGTTGGATCGGACCGCCGGCCGCTACGGCGCGGCGCCGTTGCTGTTCCCCGGCATGGGCCACGACGTGATGCTCGACGCGAAGTGGGTAGAGCCCATCGACGCGATCCTGGACTGGCTGAGCAAGGAGATCACGGCCTGAGCGGACGCCCGGCCACGGCCTCGGACCCGTCGCGCTGGCGGGGCAGCCGCTCCGCCAGCCGGCCGGTCTGGTCCAGCGCCGTCAGGTAGGCCTGCGCCCACGCCAGGATGTCGTGCCTGCGCAGATGCGCGCGCATCGACGCCATCCGGGCCGCCAGGTCCTCCGGATCGGCCTGCATCGCCCGCAGCAGCGTCTCCTTGAGCCCGTCGATGTCGTGCGGGTTGACCAGGAAGGCGTCCTCCAGCTCCGCGGCCGCTCCGGCGAACTCACTGAGCACCAGCGCGCCCAAGCCGTCCGAGCGCGCGGCCACGTACTCCTTGGCGACCAGGTTCATCCCGTCGCGCAGCGGCGTCACCACCATGACGTCGGCGGTCTGGTAGAGCGCCGCGAGCGACGCCGGGTCGAACGGCTGGTTCAGATAGTGGATCGCCGGCTCGCCGACCCGGCCGTACTCGCCGTTGATCCGGCCGACCTCGCTCTCGATCCGGTCGCGCAGTCCCGGGTGGCTCTCCGCGCGCTCCCGGCTCGGCACCGCCACCTGTACGACCACGGTGTCGCGGACCGTCATCCACCCGTCGCGTAACAGCTCGCTATACGCGGTGAGCCGATGCTCGATGCCCTTCGTGTAGTCCAGCCGGTCGACGCTGAGCAGCACCCGGCGCGGCTGACCCAGGTCGCGGCGCAGCTGCCTGGCTTGGTTTACCACGTCGGAACGGGCGGCGAGCGCCTCCATCTCGGCCACGTCGATGGAGATCGGGAAGGCGCCGGTGCGTACCAGCCGCCCGTCGACCACGATCTCGTCGTCGGTCGCCACCGCGCCGAGCAGCTTCGTCGCGAGTTGCGCGACGTTGTGCGCGGCCTGCGGGCGCTGGAACCCGACCAGGTCGGCGCCGAGCATCCCGCGCAGCAGCTCGACCCGGCGGGGGAGCTGCATGAACAGTTCCGGCGGCGGGAACGGCACGTGCAGGAAGAAGCCGATGAGTACGTCGGGACGCAGTTCCCGCAGCAGCTGCGGGACCAGCTGCAGGTGATAGTCCTGTACCCAGACGGCCGCGCCCGGCTCCGCCGTTTCGGCGGCGGCCGCGGCGAAGCGCCGGTTGACCGCCCGGTAGGTATCCCACCAGCCGCGGTCGAACACGGGTTGCTCGACCGCGTCGTGGTACAGCGGCCACAGCGTGGCGTTGGCGAATCCCTCGTAGTAGCCGGCGAGCTCCTCCGACGACAGCGCGACGGGGCGGATCCGCAGCGTGCCGATGTCGGGAAGAGCCGGCGCGGGGCCGGCGCGGCCGGCCCAGCCGACCCACGTGGCGGGCGTCTCCTTCAGGATGGCGTGCAGCGCGCTGGCCAGGCCGCCCGGGCTGCGCCGCCACTCGCACGCGCCGTCGGGGGCGGCGTTGTCGTCCAACGGCAACCGGTTGGCGACGACCACGAGCGAACTCTGGCGCACCACGACAGGTTACTAGTTCGCTACCGAGAGGCGCGCTAGACCACCGCGCCGTCGTCGAAATCGTCGTCGTCGTTGTCCGCGCGCAGCCGCCACACCAGCGTTGCCGCGCCGCCGATCACGGCCGAGAACCCGATCAGCGTGACCAGGTCCCGGTCGATCGGTAGCAGGCTGGGCCGCAGGAACAGGATGAACCCGATGATGATGGCCACCACTCCGGCGATGGCGTACTTGGAAATGTGCGGTAACGGCGGTGGGGGCGGCGGGATGTAGCGCTCGTCATCGTCGTCGTCGATGCCCGTGCCGAACGTGTCCAGGCCGTCGAGCAGCGACGGGTCGCCGTCGGTACGGCGGCGGTCCAGCGAGATGCCGGAGAAGTCGGTGGCGGACTGGAGCGGCTTCGGTGGGTCGGGCCGCGTCTCCGGCAGCTCCGGCGCCCTGGTTGGGTCGTCGCCCTCGGCGGCCGGCCACGGCGGCGCGGTGGGGTCGACGGTGGTGTTGAAGCCAGCGATGATCTTCGCCCATTCGGCGTCCACGTCGCGCTGGCTGGCACCCACGTCCGGACCGGTGTCGTGCCGCGGCGCGGGCGGGATCGGGCTGACGCCGCCGGTGAGCCGGTTCAGCGTGGCGCGCGCCTCGGCGAGGTGTACGCGGTCGACGTACAGGCGGTCGGTCGGGCGGCCCGGGAAGGTCGTGGCGCGCAGGATCGGGTTCAGGTCGGCGGAGGGCTGCAGGTACGCCGCGATTCCGTCGGCGGCGAGCACGTCGAGCAGATGCTCGCCGACCCGCGGGTCCACGTCGCCCGCGGCCGCGTAGTCGGCCGCGTCGAGCCCGTTGTCCCGCCGCCCGCGACGGGCGCCACCCGTTGACACCCTGCACTCTCCCTCGCCGACCGTGCCAGCAATGGTGACACGACAGGTACCGGTTTCGGGAGTGCGTTGTGGCGTGACGCTCCGCTTCGTAGGCTCAGCTGTGCGCCGGGAACGCCCGATGCGTACGGGCTTCGTCGGCCAGGAGGGACGTCGGTGTTCTACTGGCTGCTCAAGTACGTGGTCTTGGGCCCTGTGCTCAAGGCGCTGTTCCGTCCCCAGGTCGAGGGCCTGGCCAACGTGCCCGCGTCGGGACCGGTGATCCTGGCGTGTAACCACCTGTCCTTCTCCGACTCGATCTTCGTACCGCTGGTGGTGAAACGGCGGGTGACGTTCGTCGCCAAAGCGGAGTATTTCTCCGGTAAGGGGATCAAAGGCTGGCTGATGCGCCAGTTCTTCCTCAGCACCGGCACGATCCCGGTGGACCGGTCGGGCGGCAGGGCGGCGCAGGCGGCGCTGGACACGCTGCTGCGGGTGCTGCGTGACGGCGGCATCGCCGGCATCTATCCGGAGGGCACCCGGTCGCCGGACGGGCGGCTCTATCGCGGCAAGACCGGGGTCGCGCGGCTGGCCTTGGAGAGCGGCGCTGTCGTGGTGCCGGTCGGGCTGCTGAACACGGACGAGATCCAGCCGACCGGCAAGCTGATCCCCAAGATCAAGCGGGTCCGGATGCGCTTCGGCGAGCCGCTCGACTTCTCCCAGTACGCCGGATCGCGCGGCGACCGCTTCGTCGAGCGCGCGATCACCGACGAGATCATGTACGAGCTGATGACGCTGACCGGCCGCGAATACGTAGACATCTACGCCGCCACCCTGAAGACGTCAGTGATCGCACCCACCGTCGCAAAAACCGGTCAGAGAGCACCATCAACCAGTACCGCTACTACTACCCATCCCGGCCCGCCGGCGTAGCGCCGACACATCGGTGACGACGATCCGGCGGCCCTCCGTCCGGAGCCACCCCCGGTTGGCGAACGAGCCGATCGCCTGGTTGACGCTCTGCCGGGAGCCGCCGGCCATCTCGGCGAGCTGGCTCTGGTTGAGCTCGATGGTGATCATCGGAGCCTGGCTCTCGCCGGCGAGCCGCACCAGCGTCTTGGCGACGCGGCCCGGCAGGTCCAGGAAGACGTGATCCGCGTTCTGCTCGGTGAGGCGGCGGATCAGCGCGCCCACCGACCGCATGACGGCGTCGAGGATGCGCGGGTTCGAGTGCACGAGCTCCATGAATGCGGCCCGGTTCAGCGCCAGTGCCTGGCAGTCCTCGATCGCCTCGGCCGACGCGCTGCGCGTGGACGCGTCCAGCAGGGAGACCTCGCCCAGCACGTCCGGCGGGCGGACCACGGTCAGGACGGCGCGCTCGCCGGTCGGCGCGGTCCGGAACACGGCGACCGCGCCGCGCTTGAGGATGATGAGAGACTCACCGGGGTCGTGCTCGACGAAGAGTATCTGTCCCTTTCGGTACGTGCGGGGGACCGCCGTGGCGATCACCCGTTGGCGCACGTCGGGCTCGAGCCCGGCGAACATCTCCACGCCCGTGAGCGCGTCGCCGTTCTCCGGCAGACGATGTTCCACGGCTCTATCCCTCCCGCTCGGGATTGTCGCCGACGCGCTGCCAGCGCCGGCCCCGCGAAGCGAACGATCACTCATAGCATGAGGAGCACGTCCGACGCCATTTTGATACACCGACGCCGGAGTGACCCGTACCCGATCATGTCGCGTGGGTTGCTTTCTGTACACCCCCAATCGCCTGGCGTGACAGCCGCCCACGGTGTCCGCTCCCGCGAGGCCCTGGAAGCGGCGCCGGGTCACGGATGGGTCAGGATGGACCGCAATGGTCTACCGCTACTTCTACGACTGCGAGTTCATCGAGGACGGCCGCGTCGTCGATCTCGTTTCGATCGGCGTCGTCGACGACTTCGGCCGCGAGTTCTATGCGGTGTCGACGGCGTTCGACGACACCAAGGCCGTCCCGTGGGTACGCCGCAACGTCCTGGACAAGCTGCCGTCGCCGTCCAACCCGGCATGGCGTTCCCGCGACCAGATCCGGGACGATCTCTACGCCTTCCTGGTCGAACCCATCAAGGGCCGAGACGAGCAGATGGAGCTATGGGCCTGGTACGCCGCCTACGACCATGTGGCGCTCGCCCAGCTGTGGGGTCCGATGACGGCCCTGCCGCGGGAGATACCCCGCTTCACGAAGGATCTCCGCCAGCGCTGGGACGACCTCGGCCGCCCGCCGCTGCCGAGCGCTCAGGGCCGCCACGACGCCCTGGTGGACGCGAAGCACAACCTGGCCCGCTGGAAGGCCATGGGCGGATGACACAGCGGCTCCGCGGGCCCCGTTGGTGCGGGCATGTCCCGGCGACTACAGTGCGCTTGCGGCCCGCCCCCCGGACCCGGCAGTGCGGCCGGATGACCGGATCCCCAGGCAGACGGGCATCTTGCGACCCAATACGGGAGGACAAGCAATCATGCGAATCGGCGTGCTTACCGGCGGCGGCGACTGCCCCGGTCTGAACGCGGTGATCCGTGCGGTGGTGCGCAAGGGCGTCGCCGTCTACGGTCACGAGTTCGTCGGCTTCCGGGACGGCTGGAAGGGTCCACTGGAGGGCCTGACGAAGCCGCTCGGCATCGCCGAGGTCCGCGGCATCCTGCCCCGCGGCGGCACCATCCTCGGCTCGTCCCGGACCAACCCGTTCAAGATCGAGGGCGGCGTCGAGCGGATCAAGGCTAACCTGGCCGAGCAGGGCGTGGACGCGCTGGTCGCGATCGGCGGCGAGGACACCCTGGGCGTCGCGACCAAGCTGAACGACCTCGGCGTCAATGTGGTCGGGGTGCCGAAGACGATCGACAACGATCTGAACGCCACCGACTACACGTTCGGCTTCGACACCGCGGTGAACATCGCGATGGAGGCCATCGACCGGCTGCACACCACCGCCGAGTCGCACCACCGCACGCTGGTCGTCGAGGTCATGGGCCGGCACGCCGGCTGGATCGCGTTGCACGCCGGCCTCGCCGGCGGCGCCAACGTCATCCTGCTGCCGGAGCGCAACTTCGACGTGGAACAGGTGGCCACGTACGTGACCAAGCGCTTCCAGGTCGAGTACTCCCCCATCGTCGTGGTCGCCGAGGGCGCGCAGCCCCTCGAGGGCCAGATGATGCTGCACAACCACGAGCTGGACGCGTTCGGCCACGTCCGGCTCGGCGGCATCGGCCAGTGGCTGGCCGTGCAGCTCCAGGAGAAGACCGGCAAGGAAGCCCGCGCGGTCGTGCTCGGCCACATCCAGCGCGGCGGCACGCCGACCGCGTTCGACCGGGTCCTCGCCACCCGTTTCGGCCTACAGGCCATCGACGCGGTTCATGAGGGCGACTTCGGCAAGATGATGGCGCTGCGCGGCACCGACATCATCCGGGTCCCGTTGATCGAGGGCACGGGCCAGCTCAAGACCGTTCCGGCCGAGCGCTACGACGAGGCCGAGGTCTTCTTCGGCAGCTGAGGTTTGATCGAAGGGGCAGGCTTCCGGCCTGCCCCTGTCGGTACGGGAGGACGCATGACTATCGCGGTGATCGGCGCGGGCAAGATCGGTGAGCTCGTCCTGTCCGGTCTGCTCCGGGCCGGCTGGCCCGTGGACCAGCTGCTGGTGACCGCCCGCCGCCCCGAGCGCGGCGCCGAGCTCGCCGATCGCTACGGCGTCCGGGTCGTCGACAACCTCACCGCCGTGGCCGAGGCCGACGTGCTGACGATCGCGGTCAAGCCGCAGGACGCGGGCGTGCTGCTCGACGAGATCGGGGCCAAGGTCCCGGCCGGCAAGCTCGTCGTCTCGCTCTGCGCCGGCCTGCCGACCGGTTTCTTCGCGGCCCGGCTGCCCGAGGGCACCCCGGTGGTGCGGGTCATGACGAACACCCCGGCACTGGTCGACCAGGCGATGACGGCAATCTCAGCGGGCCCGCACGCGACCGGCGAGCACCTGGCCGTGGCCGAGGAGATGTTCAAGCCGCTCGGCGTGACCATCCGCGTACCGGAGTCACAACAGGACGCCGTCACCGCGCTGTCCGGCTCCGGACCCGCGTACTTCTATCTGCTGGTCGAGGCGATGACCGACGCCGGCATCCTGTTGGGCCTGCCCCGGCAGGTGGCGCACGATCTGATCGTGCAGACCGCGATAGGTTCGGCCGTGATGCTGCGCGACAGCGGAGAGCACCCGGTCAAGCTCCGCGAGGCGGTCACGTCGCCGGCCGGCACCACGATCTCGGCGATCCGCGAGCTGGAAAACCACGGTGTGCGGGCCGCGCTGCTGGCCGCCCTGGAGGCGGCCCGCGACCGCGCCCGCGAGATAGCCGCTCAGAGCGGCTAATACCAGATGGCGATGTGGGCGCCATTGTTCTCTTCGGGCGGGCTCGGGTGGCTCTGGGCGGTTCCGGTGGCCACCCGGTGCGCGCTCCACGCCACCGCCGCCGCATCCAGGATGTCGTCCGGCGGCGCCTGACCCGCGGGCCCGAGGTGGTCGGGCAGCACGATGCCGTGCCGGGCGAGTAGCTCCCGGCGGCGGGCCTGGCCGGTCCAGGTCTTCTTCGCGTACGCCAGCGGCTCGCCCGCCATCTGCCGGAAGGACACCTCCGGGTGCGCCTCGAACAGCAGTCCCGGATGGCGTTCCCAAATCGCGTTGGCCTCGAGCAGCTTGGGTCGCAGCGCCCACGACTGGCGGCTGAGTCCGGCGCCGGTGAGCTCGCGGCAGCGCCGGTTGGCCGCGGCGAAGTCCGGCTCCATCCAGACCGCGAGCGGCGGCACCCGGAAGACGCTGCCGCGGCGGGGGCCCAGCTCGTCGGCCGCGAGCGTGTCGGCCGCACGCCAGCGGTCCGGCAACATGCCGAGCGGGATGTCGACGCCGATGACCGCGGCGCCCGAGCTGCCGGCGACGATCTCGTACAACGTGGATGCCAGCACGGCCCGGCCGAACGAACCGTCACGAAGCTCGACACCCACCCAGCCGAGCGCGTACGCATCGACGCCCATCACGTGGATGCTCATCGGCGGCTCAGCGGGGAAGTCGTTTCTCGACGGCGGCCAGGCGCACGACTTGTGGCCGGGCATGCGGCGCGAAGCGGGCCGCCAACCGGTCCAATTCGGCCGAGCCGCCGGCGAGTGCGTCGATGCCGGCGTCGAGAATGGTCATGACCGCAGACTACGCGCTGTGGTGGATCGATGGCACGCCGTCGCGCGTACACGCCGAAACTTAAGGTCGTGCCCAATCGGAACGGCCGGCTTGACTCATGTTCATGGATGTGACTACCGTCTCTGCAGCCTTCGTTTGGAAAGTTTCCTAACGGTTCTCGAGGAGACGCCTTGAAGAAATCCCTCCGCCGTGCTCTCTGGGCCGGGGCCGTCGTGGTGGTCGTGTCCGCCGGCGTCCCCCTGATCCAGGCGTCCGCCGCGGCCGCGTGCGCGCCCGCCTGGAACTCGGCCACCGTCTACACCGCCGGAAAGCAGGCCTCGCAGTCCGGCCACAACTACACCGCGAAGTGGTGGACCCAGAACGAGAGTCCGGCCACCCACAGCGGCCAATGGGACGTCTGGGCCGACAACGGCGCCTGTGGCGGCAGCACCCCGCCCCCGACCACCCCTCCGACCACGCCTCCGACGACCGCGCCCACCACACCGCCGCCCGGCCCGGGCGGCAAGAACGTGGTCGGCTACTTCGCCGAATGGGGCGTCTACCAGCGGCAGTACTTCGTGAAGAACCTCGTCACGTCCGGCTCCGCGGCGAAGCTCAGTCACCTGCTGTACGCGTTCGGCAACACCAGCGGCGGCCAGTGCACGATCGGTGACTCCTATGCCGACTACGACATGGCGTACACGGCGGCCAACAGCGTCGACGGCGTCGCCGACACCTGGGATGCCGGCGCGCTGCGCGGCTCGTTCAACCAGCTGCGCAAGCTCAAGAAGAAGTACCCCAACATCAAGGTGATCTGGTCGTTCGGCGGCTGGACCTGGTCCGCCGGTTTCACACAGGCCGCGGCGAACCCGGCCGGGTTCGCGAACTCCTGCTACAACCTGGTCAAGGACTCCCGCTGGGCGGACGTCTTCGACGGCATCGACATCGACTGGGAGTACCCGAACGCCTGCGGGCTGCAGTGCGACTCGAGCGGCCCGGCCGCGTACAACAACGTGATCACCGCGCTGCGCAACAGGTTCGGCAACGGCTTCCTGATCACGTCGGCGATCTCCGCGGACGGCTCGAACGGCGGCAAGCTCGACGTCGCCGACTACGCGTCCGGCATCCAGAAGCTGAACCTGGTCTTCCCGATGACGTACGACTACTTCGGCGCGTTCAGCCCGCAGGGACCTACCGCCCCGCACTCGCCGCTGACCTCGTACAACGGGATCCCGAGAGCCGGCTTCTACTCCGACGCGGCGATCCAGAAGCTGAAGAGTAAGGGCGTACCGGCCAACAAGATGCTGCTCGGCATCGGCTTCTACGGCCGCGGCTGGACCGGCGTCACCCAGGCCGGTCCCGGCGGGTCGGCGACCGGCCCGGCGCCGGGTACCTACGAGCAGGGCATCGAGGACTACAAGGTCCTCAAGAACACCTGCCCGCCGACCGGCACCGTCGGCGGCACGTCGTACGCCAAGTGCGGAAGCAACTGGTACGGCTACGACACGCCGTCGACGATCGCCGGGAAGATGGCCTACGTGAAGCAGCAGGGCCTCGCCGGAGCGTTCTTCTGGGAGTTCTCGGGGGATACCAGCAACGGTGAGCTGATCTCTGCGATCAGGAACAACCTGTCGTAACTGGGAACGGCGAAGCGGGGCACCGGGCGCAAACCTGGTGCCCCGCTTCCGTAGGCTCTCCGGCATGCGCCGCGAGTGGCATCAGTTGAGCTATCCGGGTGTGGGCAACCCGGCCCTGCAGACATCCCGCCCGTACACCGACTCGGCCGAGGACGAGGCGCTCGGCCTGGACCGCTGGCGCCAGTTGCCGCGTGCGCAGATGCCCCCGTGGCAGGACGCGGATGAGGTCGCGGCGGTCTGCAAGGTCCTCGACAACGTGCCGTCGATCGTCGCGCCGTACGAGGTGGACCAGCTCCGGGCCCGGCTCGCCGAGGCGGCCGAAGGGCGGGCGTTCCTGCTGCAGGGCGGCGACTGTGCCGAGACGTTCGCCGACAACACCGAGAGCCACCTGCTGGCCAACGCGCGCACGCTGCTGCAGATGGCCGTGGTGCTGACCTACGGCGCCTCGATGCCGGTCGTCAAGGTGGCCCGGGTGGCCGGGCAGTACACCAAGCCCCGCTCGGCAGTTACCGACTCGCTGGGGCTGCCCGCGTACCGGGGCGACCTGATCAACTCGCTCGAGGCCGACGAGGCGGCCCGGGTCCCCGATCCGCAGCGGATGATCCGGGCGTACGCGAACTCGGCCGCCGCCATGAACATGCTCCGGGCGTACCTGGCGGGCGGCCTGGCCGACCTGGCCGGCCTGCACACGTGGAACAAGGACTTCGTCCGGGCCTCGCCGGCCGGCGAGCGGTACGAAGCCATCGCCCGCGAGATCGACCGGGCGCTCGACTTCATCCGCGCCTGCGGCATGACCGACGCCGAGGCGCTGCGCACGGTCAGCCTCTACTGTTCGCACGAGGCCCTCGCGCTGGAGTACGACCGGGCGCTCACCCGGGTCTCCGACGGCAGGGCGTACGGGCTCTCCGGGCACTTCCTGTGGATCGGCGAGCGGACCCGGCAGATCGACGGCGCGCACATCGACTTCGCCAGCCGCCTCGCCAACCCGATCGGTGTGAAGCTCGGCCCCGGCACCGTACCCGAGCAGGCCATCGAGCTGTGCGAGCGGCTAAACCCCGACAACGTGCCGGGCAAGCTGACGCTGATCAGCCGGATGGGCAACAGCAAGGTTCGGGACTCGCTCCCGCCGATCGTCGAGAAGGTGACCGCGGCCGGCGCCAAGGTGGTCTGGCAGTGCGACCCGATGCACGGCAACACCCACGAGTCCTCGAACGGCTACAAGACCCGCCATTTCGACCGGATCGTCGACGAGGTGCTCGGGTATTTCGAGGTGCACCGCGGCCTCGGCACCCACCCGGGCGGCATCCACGTGGAGTTGACCGGCGAGGACGTCACCGAGTGCCTCGGTGGCGCGCAAGGCATCGAGGACCTCGACCTCCCGGACCGGTACGAGACGGCGTGCGACCCGCGCCTCAACACCCAGCAGTCCCTCGAGCTGGCGTTCCTCGTCGCGGAGATGCTCCGTGGCTGACCCGATCGTGGACCTGCGGTCCGACACCGTCACGAGACCCACCCCGGCGATGCGGATGGCGATGGCGACCGCCGAGGTCGGCGACGACGTATTCGCCGACGACCCGACCGTACGGGCGCTGGAGGCCGAGGTCGCCGCGCTGTTCGGGCATGAGGCCGCGCTGTTCGCGCCGTCCGGCACGATGGCCAACCAGATCGCGCTGCAGCTGCTCGTGCCGCCCGCGGGCGAGCTGCTCGCCGGTGCGGACGCGCACGTGGTCACGTACGAAATGGGTGCCGCTGCGGCGGTCGGCGGCATCTCGACGCGCACCTGGCCGTCCGTGGGCGCCGCGCTCGACGTGGAGCAGATCGCCGCGATGATCCGGCCGGCCGGGTTCCCGTCCGTCCCGACCCTGGCGATCGCGGTCGAGCAGACCCACACCCTCGGCGGCGGGAGCGTGGTGGCATGGGAGACGCTGCGCGAGCTGCGCGTGGTCGCCGAGGCAGCCGGCGTCGCTCTGCACTGCGACGGCGCGCGGATCTGGCACGCGCACGCCGCGGACGGCGTCGCGCTGAACGCGTACGGGCAGCTGTTCGACACGCTCTCGGTCTGCCTCTCCAAGGGCCTCGGCGCGCCGGTCGGTTCGCTGGTCGTCGGCAATGCGGACCGCATCGCGCGGGCCCGGGTCATCCGCAAACGGATGGGCGGCGGCATGCGCCAGGTAGGCATCCTCGCGGCGGCGGGCCAGTACGCGCTGCGGCACCATCTCGACCGCCTCGCCGAGGATCACGCCCGGGCACACCGGCTGGCGGCCGGTCTCGAGTCGCTGGGCGTGGTGGACGCCGCGACCGTGCGTACCAATCTGGTCCCGCTCGATCTCACCAAGACGCGGCTGGACGCGCCGTCACTGGCGGCGGCCGCGGCCGAGCGTGGCGTGCTGCTCGCCCCGATGCTCCCGCGGTTGGCCCGGCTGGTCACCCACCTGGACGTCGACGACGCCGGCGTCGACCGGGCGATCGAGGTGCTCACCGCGCTGCTGACCTGAGCTCCGGAGACCCTTGAGCAGGGCGATGTCCGCGGCGTGGCCGGCGAAGCCCTCGGTCGGGGTCTCGACGATCACCGGGATGCCCGCGGCTGCGGGGTGGGCCAGCAGCTCCGCGAACGCGTCCGCGCCGATGCGGCCCTTGCCGATGGTCTCGTGGCGGTCGCGGGTCGAGCCGCGCCCGTCCTTGGCGTCGTTCGCGTGGATGAGTTGCAGGCGGCCCCGGCCGACCGTGGCGACCAGCGCGTCCAGTGTCGCGGTCATGCCGCCCGGCGTGGCCAGGTCGTGGCCGGCGGCCCACGCGTGGCAGGTGTCGAAGCACACGCCCAGCCATGGGTGGTTCTCGACCGCGGCCAGGTACGGCCCCAGATCCGTCACCTTCGACGCCAGGCTGCGACCGCCGCCGGCGCTCGGCTCGACCAGCAGCTTCGGCAGATCCTGCGCGGCCGCGGCGTCCAGCAGCGGCAGCAGCACCTCGCGCAGCTGGTGCAGCGCCCTGTCGTCGTGGGCCGCGTCGACGGAGCTGCCGGCGTGGTAGACCACCGCGGTCGCACCGATCTCCCTGCCCCGGCGCAGCGCGTGCTCCAGCGTCTCGACCGACCGCGAAACGGTCAGCGACGTGGGGGAGCCGACGTTCACCAGCAGCGAGGCGTGGACGTACGCGGGCAGCCCGCGCTCGCCGCAGCCGTCGCGGAACAGCATGTCCTGGGCCGGGTCGCCCGGCGGCAGGGCCCAGCCGCGGGAGTTGGACACGTAGACCTGCACGGCTTCCGAGCCGGCCCCGTCGGCGTACGGGAGTGCAGCCCTGGCAAGGCCGCCCGCGGTCCTGGTGTGCGACCCGATCCGGCTTAGATGCACTGGATGGCGACCTCGGTCTGCGGCGGCACCGGCGTGTTCGGGCCCGGCTGCTGGCTGCGTACGAGGCCGTTCGGGTTGAAATCGACGCGGACCCGGAGGTTCATGCCCTGCAAGGTCTGCTGCGCCTGCGGGCATGGCTGGTTGGTCAGGTCCGGCACCGTGACCAGCGGAGGCCCCTTGCTGACGTCGAGCTTGATCTCGGCGTCCTTCTCCACGCCGGCGCCGGCCTTGGGCGATTGCCCGATGACCTGGTCGGCCGGCTGGTCGCTGTCCTTGTACTGCTCGACGGCGGTCAGGCCGAGCTGCTGCAGCTCCGCCCGTACGTCATTGATGTTCTTGCCGGTAAGGTCCGGCACCGTGATGGGCGCGCGGCCCTTGCTCACGACGACCGTCACGGTGGCGCCCGGCTTGAGCGCCGTATCCGCCTTCGGGTCGGACGAGATGACCACGCCCTCAGGGACCGTGTCGCTGTACTGGCCCGAACCCTGCTTGAGCTTGAGCTTCGTCGCCTCCAGCTCGCCCTTGGCGGCGGCCAGCTCCATGCCGGTCACGTCCGGCACCGGGTAGCGCTCCGGGCCGAGTGACAACGACAGCTCGATCGTGCCGCCCTTGACGACGCGTTGATCCGAAGCCGGGTTCTGGCTCAGCACGGTGTCCTTGGCCACCGTCTCGCTGAACTGGCCGTCGCCGTAGAACAGCTTGAAACCTTCCTGCGCCGCCTTCTGTTCAGCTTGCGCCCGGGTCATGTTCACCAGCTGTGGCGTCTGCGTGTAGCGGCCGAGCGTCACGTACCAGGTGCTGGCGAGCACTGTGAACACCATGAGAGCGACCGCGACCAGGATCATGATGCGGCGCCGGTCGCCGCCGCCGAAGAACTCGGCCAGGCGGTCCCGGAG
>JBKOWB010000271.1:0-8268 GCA_046724195.1 Actinomycetota bacterium | reverse complement strand
GGACGCGATCGTCTGGATGTGTCCGCGATAGTCGGCGTCGGCGGCGCGCAGCCGGGCGATGTTCTTGTCCAGCAGCAGCACCTCGGCCTGCATGCCGAGCGCGATCGCGGCCGCGTTCATGCCGGAGACGCCGCCGCCGATGACGACGACCTTGGCGGCGTACACGCCGGGCACGCCGCCCATCAGCACGCCGCGGCCGCCGCCGGAGCGCATCAAGTGGTACGAGCCGACCTGCGGCGCCAGCCGGCCGGCGACCTCCGACATCGGCGCGAGCAGGGGCAACGAGTGGTCGGGCAGCTCCACCGTCTCGTACGCGATGCCGGTGACCTTGCGGTCGATGAGCGCGTCGGTGCACTCCTTCGACGCGGCGAGGTGCAGGTAGGTGAACAGCACCTGGCCCTCGCGCATCCGGCCGTACTCTTCGGCGATCGGCTCCTTGACCTTGAGGATGAGCTCGGCGCTGCCCCAGACGTCGTCGGCGCCGTCGAGGATGGTGGCGCCGGCGGCCGCGTAGTCCGCGTCGGCGATCGAGGAGCCGGCTCCGGCGCCGGCCTGCACGAAGACATGATGTCCGGCTCGGGTGAACTCGAACACGCCGGCCGGGGTGATGGCCACCCGGAACTCGTTGTTCTTGACTTCGGTGGGAATGCCGACCTTCATCAGCCGACACCGTCCTTTCCTCAACGCTGAGTGACGTCCCGGGCTTCTTCGCTCCGAAGACTACCGTCCCAGAACGTGGAAGACCCGGGATGCCACCGCAGCTACCAGGACATGCGGCCCGATCCCCTTCCCCGCGTGACCGGGCCGGCGCGGGTCAAACCGCGGGCGTGTCCGGGGGGCGTAGCGTCGCCCACCCGTCGTCGCGTGCTCGGGCCGCGGCCAACAGCCCGCCGACCGCGGCCGCGTTGGTGATCTCGCCGCGCAGCACCATCGCGACCGCCTCGTCTAGGTCGAAGCAGGCGATCTCGATGTCCGCCTCCTCGTCGGTGCGTTCGTGCCGCTGGTCTTCCGGGACCGGGGACAGGTCGCGGGCCAGGAACAGCCGGATCAGCTCGTTGGTGAAGCCGGGCGAGGTGTGCAGGTCGATGAGCAGGTCGAAGCGGCCGGCGCGCAGGTCGGTCTCCTCGGCCAGCTCGCGAGTGGCCGCGAGGACCATGTCCTCGCCGTCCACATCGCGCAGGCCCGCGGGCAGTTCCCAGAGCTTCGTGTGGATCGCGTGCCGGTACTGCTTGATGAGCACGACCCGGCCGACGTCGTCGAGGGCCACGACGCCGACCGCGCCCTTGTTCTCGGTGACGTCGCGTTGAACCGTACGGCCGCCCGGCATCGCCACGGTGTCGGTGTAGACGGTGAAGATCGGCCCGGAGTACCGCTGGACGCGCGACAGCGTCTCGTACGCGAAGGTGGTCACGAGGCCGCGACCGCGTGCGGCTGGGCGTGCTGCGGCTCGGCGAGCGGTCCGACCGGGAGTTCGCCCGCCGCGGCGTATTCGACGGCGGCTTCGACGAACGCCGCGAACAGCGGGTGCGGCCGCGTCGGCCGGCTCTTCAGCTCCGGGTGCGCCTGGGTGCCCACGAAGAACGGGTGGCGCTCGCGGTCCAGCTCGATGAACTCGACCAGCCGGCCGTCCGGCGACGTGCCCGAGATGACCAGCCCGGCGTCGGCCAGCTTGTCCCGGTACGCGTTGTTGACCTCGTACCGGTGGCGGTGCCGTTCGGAGATCGCGGTGCTGCCGTACGCCTCGGCGACGATCGACCCCTCGATCAGCTCCGCCGGATACGCGCCCAGCCGCATCGTGCCGCCCAGGTCGCCCTTGCCCGCGACGATGTCCTCCTGATCGGCCATGGTGGAGATCACCGGGTGCGGGGACCGCTCGTCGAACTCCAGCGAGTTGGCGCCGTCGAGGCCGGCCATGTTGCGGGCGGCGTCGATCGTCATGCACTGCAGCCCCAGGCACAGGCCGAGGATCGGGATGCCGTTCTCCCGCGCGTACCGGGAAGTGTTGATCTTGCCTTCGATCCCCCTGATGCCGAACCCGCCGGGGATGACGATCCCGTCGACGCCTTTGAGGGCGGCCGCGGCGCCGGCCGCGGTGTCGCAGTCGTCGCTGGGCACCCAGCGGATGTTGACCCGGGCCTGGTTCGCGAACCCGGCCGCGCGGATGGCCTCGCTCACCGAGAGGTACGCGTCCGGCAGGTCCACGTACTTCCCGACCAGCGCGACCGTGATCGTCCGGCGCGGGTGGTGCACGCGTTCCAGCAGCTCGTCCCAGCCCGCCCAGTCCACGTCCCGGAACGACAGGCCGAGCCGGCGCACGACGTACGCGTCCAGGCCCTCGCGGTGCAGCACCCTGGGGATGTCGTAGATGCTCGGCGCGTCCGGCGCCGCCACCACGGCCTCGCGGTCGACGTCGCAGTAGAGCGACAGCTTGTGCTTCAGCTTGTCCGGGATCTCCCGATCCGAACGGCAGACCAGCGCGTCGGGCTGGATGCCGATGTTGCGCAGGGTGGCCACCGAGTGCTGGGTCGGCTTGGTCTTCAGCTCGCCCGACGGCGCCAGGTACGGCACCAGCGAGACGTGCAGGTAGAACACCCGGTCCCGGCCGATCTCGTGGCGCACCTGGCGGATCGCCTCCAGGAACGGAAGCGACTCCATGTCGCCGACCGTGCCACCGACCTCGGTGATCACCACGTCGGGCACCCGGCCGTACTCGTCGGGAGCGGCCATCGCGAAGATGCGCTCCTTGATCTCGTTGGTGACGTGCGGGATGACCTGCACGGTGTCGCCCAGGTACTCGCCGCGGCGCTCCTTGGCGATCACGGCCGAGTAGATCTGGCCGGTGGTCACGTTCGCCTTCGCGGACAGTGACCGGTCCAGGAAGCGCTCGTAGTGGCCGACGTCGAGGTCGGTCTCGGCGCCGTCGTCGGTAACGAAGACCTCGCCGTGCTGGAACGGGTTCATGGTGCCGGGATCGACGTTGAGGTAGGGGTCCAGCTTCTGCATGACGACCCGCAACCCCCGCGCGGTCAGCAGATTGCCGAGGCTGGAGGCGGTGAGGCCCTTGCCCAGCGAGGAGGCGACGCCCCCGGTGACGAAGATGTGCCGCGTCTCACGCGCAGTAACGGCCAAGGCCTGCTCCCGTGGTCGGTCCAATGCGGTTCATGCAGACCGGCGGATCGTGTTTTTCATCGCGCCATCCACGGGATTTCAGAGTAACACCATCGCCGTCGTACGCACGTTCCGGCTGGTGGTGCCGCGTGTCACCCGGTAAGCAACCGGTTCGCGTCGGCCGGGGCCGGGAACGGCCCGGGATCGTCCGGTCGGGTGCGGTCTGCGGCGTGATCGAGAACGCGAAGCGTGGTCAACACCGCGGTCGGTACGGCCACCGCGGCCGCCGCACCGGCCACCACGAGCGCCGAGCCGCCAAGCGTGCCGGCGATCAGCGTCGCCACGGCCGTGCCCGCACCCGCGGCCCGCAGCGCCGGATGCAGCCCGAACAGCCGGTTCAGGCCACCCCATGGGGACAACTGGCAGAACGCCACCATCAGGACGCCGACCACAGCCAGGATCGTCAGCGGACTGCCCAACAGGGACTCACCGTTCGCGCTGGCGGCGCGCTGCATGGCCGGGCCGCCGGTGCCGTCGCCGAGCGCGGAGAGGAACCGGCCCAGGCTGCCCTGCTCGAGCGCCGGCCGTCGCAGGTCCATGGCGGCGAAGCCGATCGTCACCGCCAGGCCGGACAGCGCCGCCCAGGCGAAACGCGGCAGCGTCAGCCAGCCGCCGGTGCTGATCGCGGCCGCGACACACACCCCGGCGGTCACCGCGATCGCGCCGACCGGGTCCGCGCCCAGATACGGGCTGCCGACCATGATCACCGCGAAGCCGCCGATCATCACCACGATCACCGGGCGCCACGGCCGCCGTACCACCTGGGCCAGGCAACCCGCGACGACCAGGGTGCCGGCCACGAACACGCCGAGCCCGACGCCGCCCACGCCGGCGTACCGGGAGCCGTGGACGGCTGAGTACCCGGCGACGCCGTTCAGCTGCAGTTGTGCGCCGGTGAGCAGGTCGACGCCGATCACGATCGCGCCGATCGCGGCCACCGCGCCCAGCGGCCACAGCGTCTGCCGGTAGCGCGGCGCGACCCGCACCGCGGTCGTCGCGATCGCGAGCAGCGCCAGGGTCACCGCACCGAAGGCGAGCCCGGGGTGGCTGCTACGCCACCAGGGAGCGGCGTCCGCGACCAGCGCGGCCGGGATGGCCAGTGCCGCCGCGATGAGCAGCACCTCGATCGTGCCGATCAGCACGCGCGGCGGGGAGGCCGGCCCGGTCGGGCCGGCGTGCCGCCGTGCCCGCACCATGAGCGGCACGACCAGGATGAAGAGCAGCAGCTGTACGGCGGCCAGGATCGTGAAGAACGTGGCGGCGATGCCCTGCTGGGCGCCCGCGCGCAGGTCCGCGTCGTGGGCGCCGCCCACAGCGTCGGCGAGATTCGCCGGACGTCCCGGCACGACGGCGGCGGTCCGGCCGCTGAACAGCTTGTCCGGCGCGGGCCGGGCCAGCGCGGACAACACCGTCGGGGCCAGGTCGACCAGCTGCAGGTAACCGTCGCGGCCGGTGCCCGCCGAGGTCAGCCAGCCGCCGTCCCAGCCCGGCCCTTCCGCGAACGCCACATGTAGCCGGGACGTCGTGTCGGTGTCGGCGACTCCGGCCACGATGATCAGCGAACGCCCGGGCCGTGCGGCGATCACCTTGGCCAGGGTGGCATCGGCCTCCTCGGCCTGGGCCTGCCGCTGGGCGCCCGTACCACTGACGGTGCCGAGGTCCACGATGCTCAGCACGCACGAGGAGAGCAGGCCGGACGGGTCATCGGGCAGTTTCTCCTGGTACTTGTCCACCCGACCGAACGGTCGCGCGGCCGCGACCGCGGCGCCGGATCCGACGGCGGTGCTGCACCGCACCGACTCGGCGAGCGCGCCCGGCACCGCACCGTAGGGCAGGTCGTCCTGGTTCTCCTGCACGATCCCGTGTTGCCGGGTGAGGTTGGCGCCGATGCCGTCCGGCTGGGTCAACTCCGGCGCGAGCGGCGGGCATGCGCCGGTGACCCGCACGGTGTCGTACGCCGCGTAGTTGCCGGCGCCGAGCGTGAGCCAGCCGTCGGCCGGGCAGGTCGTACGGTCCGCGGACTTGACGGAGAGCCAGCCGATCGAACCCTTGGACGCCTCGTTCCACAGCGTGGGGGTGCGCTGCCGGTCGACGTCGTCCCAGCGCAGGCCGGCCGCGCCGGCGACAATGACGTAGTCGACCGTCTGGCTGGTCGTCGCGGTGACGGGCCGGACGGCGAGGCCGGCGAGGCTCGCGGCCGCGGCCAGCACGACGAGAGCGTAGGGCACCCAGCGTCGTTCGACCTGGGGGCGCGGCGTGTCCGGACGCCGGACCCGGCGCAGCCGGTCGAGGGTCCAGAGGGTCACCCTCGCCCCGCCCGCGCGGTTTTGGTCGCCTGCGCGTACGCCGCCCGCACGTCGGTGACCGTGTCGTCCTCGTCCGGCCACGTGGTGGCCCGTTTGGGCCCGCGGGCGGCGTAGTCGGCCCGGAGCGCCGGGTCGGCGAGCAGCTCGCGGACGGCGGCGTCCAGCGCGTCGACGTCACCGGGCGGGATCAGCACGGCCGCGTCTCCGACCAGGCCCGGCAGCCCACCGACGGCCGTGGTCACCAGCGCTACGCCGGCGCGCAGCGCCTCCTGGGCGAACAGCTGGCGGGCCTCCCAGTCGCTGGTGACGACCGCGATGTCCGCGCCGGCCAGCAGGTCGGGCACATCGTTGCGGTGCCCGAGCAGGTAGAGCCGGGCCCGCTTCTCGGAGGCGCGCTGGGCCAGCACCATATAGCTGGGTCCGGACCCGGCGATCACGGTGACCGGGGCCGGCCTCAGGTCGCGCCACCGTCCGGCCGCGTCGATCAGCACGTCATACCGCTTCTGCGGGTGCAGGCGGCCGACCGAGAGGATGAGCGGGGTGTCGGGGGCGATCCGGAATTCGGCCCGGACCGCGGAGCGGGTGCGCCGGGGTGGCGCCAGGACGGGCGCGGCGACCGCGCCGAGCCGGGCGTCGCGGGCGCCGAGTGAGGCCGCGCGCTCGACGAGATCCTCCGAAGCGCCCAGGGTCAGCGCGGCGGAGCGCGCCACGATCCGCTCCACCAGCAGCGACGCCTGCCCGCGCAGACCCTTGGCCATGACCGCGTTGTGCCAGGTCACCACGATCGGAGCGGCGGGCCGGGCGAGCGTGACGACGAACCCGGCCCGCAGGCCGTGCGCGTGCACCACGTCGATGTCGCGGCCGGCGAGCGCGCGGCGCAGCGCACGGATCGCGCCGGAGTCCTGCGGCCCAGGGCTGGCCGGGATCTCGACGGGCACGAAGTCGGCGCCGGCGGCGGTGAAGCCGAACAGCTCGTTGGTGGCGGCCGGTCCGCAGACCAGAACCCGGCAGCCGGCCGCGACGAGGCCGCGGGCCAGAGAGGCGACATGCTGGCCGATGCCGCCGGTGCTGGACGCCAGCACGAGCGCCACCGATCCGCGCCAGGATGCCTGCACGTGGTTCACGCCCGCTCCTCTCCCCGTTCGCGTCCCTCAGCCCGCCGGGGCTCCTCTCCCCGTCGGGGTGCCTCCTCCCGCTGGAGGTGCTCTCCCGTTCGGCGTCGAGCCCTGCGGGCCAACGTGGCTGCCAGGGGACGCACGTCGTGACGATCCAGCAGATAGGCCACCGCGACGAACACGACCGTCACCACGACTGCGCCCAGCATGCCCTGCACGAGGCTGCCGGCGGCGGTGGGGGCCGGGCCGAACGCGTGCCCGACGCCGGCCACGACGGCCCATCCGGCGAGCGCGGCGGCTACCGCTGCCACGATACCGGCGCCGGTCGCGCGGCCGAGCCCGGCGAGCGCGTCGCGGCCCGCGTGCCGCCGCACCGCCACTACCAGCAGGAGTCCGATAGCCGACATGCCGATGGCGTTCGCGAGGCCCAGCCCGAACACCTCGCGGTCGCCGCTGAACAGCGCGGTCAGCACCACGGCGGACAGGGCGGCGATGCCCCACCCGGCCGCGGTGGCAGCCGCCGCGGCGACCGTGGCGCCGCGGGCGTACAGGGCCCGGGACAGCAGGGCGAACAATGCGTAGCCGAGCAGGCCGGGCGCGAACCCCACGATGCCGGGCGCCGCACCGCGGGTGCCGACGATGTAGGCGGCGGGCGCCGCCAGCGCGGCCAGCGCGGCACCGCCGAGACATGCCAGCAGCACCACCGAGCGGGCGGTGCCGGCCAGTGTGCCGGCGTAGGCCGGTTCGTCGCGCCGCGCCGCCGCGGCGGCCAGCGACGGGTACGCGGCCGTGGCCAGCGGAACCGCGAGCACGGCCCAGGGCAGCAGGAACACGGTCTGGGCGGCGTTGTAGCGGGTGAGCGGGCCGGCGACGGCGAGCGCGATGACGACCGCCACCATGACCTGCTGGGCGCCGACGGTCACCGCACCGGCCCAGCCGAGCCGGACGGCTTGCCGGCCCTCGCCGCCCGGGAACCGGAACGTGGGCCGCAGCCGCACCTTGACCCGGCGCAGCGGGATTACCAGGCACAACGCGAGTACGACGACGCCGAGCGTGGTGCCGACCGACAGGGTCAGTTCGCCGGCGCGGCTGAGGTGGGCGAAGTCGGAGCGGGCGCCGTCGATCGCCGCGTAGGTGAGATACGCGCCCATGACCGTGACACTGGACAGCAGCGGCGCGATGACCGGCCAGGCGAACCTGTGGTGGGCCTGCAGCACGCCGGTGAGCACGATGCCGATGCCGTACAGCGGTAGTTGCGGTGCGAAGACGCGCAGCATCCGCGCGGCGATCTCCTGGTGTTCGGGCGCCACGCCGGGCAGCAGGCCGGCGATCAGGCCGGCTGCCAGAGCGACCGCAACCGCGAGCGGCACCAGCACCGCCAGCACCCAGGTGAGCAGCGCCGACGCGACCGCGTCCACCCGGCCCCGCTCGCCGGCCGCCACCGCGCCGGCCAGCAACGGCACCACGAGGCTGGCCAGCGCGCCGCCCGCGACCAGCTCGAAGATGATGTTGGGGATGGTGTTCGCGGCGTTGTAGATGTTCGCCAGCCCGGCGTCGCCGACCGTGTGCAGGAACACGAACGTGCGGCCGAAGCCGGCGATACGTGCGACCACGGTGAGGATCGTGATCAGCGCGGCCGCGCCGGCGATCCGCGCGACCGCGACCGCGGGCACCGGCGC
>JBKOWB010000409.1:0-2638 GCA_046724195.1 Actinomycetota bacterium | reverse complement strand
GCTGTTCCCGGCGATCAACGTCAACGACTCGGTGACCAAGAGCAAGTTCGACAACAAGTACGGCTGCCGCCACTCGCTGATCGACGGCATCAACCGGGCCACCGACGTGCTGATCGGCGGCAAGGTGGCCGTGGTCTTCGGCTACGGCGACGTCGGCAAGGGTTGCGCCGAGTCCTTGCGCGGCCAGGGCGCGCGCGTCATCGTCACGGAGATCGACCCCATCTGCGCGCTGCAGGCCGCCATGGACGGCTACCAGGTCGCCACGATCGACGACGTGGTGGAGACGGCGGACATCTTCGTGACCGCGACCGGCTGCTTCAACGTGATCACCCACGAGCACATGGCCCGGATGAAGCACCAGGCCATCGTCGGCAACATCGGTCACTTCGACAACGAGATCGACATGGCCGGGCTGGCCAAGCGCCCGGACGTCGAGAAGATCAACATCAAGCCGCAGGTCGACGAGTGGCGGTTCGCCGACGGCCACGCGATCATCGTGCTCTCCGAGGGCCGGCTGTTGAACCTCGGCAACGCGACCGGGCATCCGTCGTTCGTGATGAGCAACAGCTTCTCGAACCAGACGATCGCCCAGATCGAGCTGTTCACCAAGACCGGCGACTATCCGGTCGGGGTGTATGTCCTGCCGAAGCACCTGGACGAGAAGGTCGCCCGGTTGCACCTCGGCGCGCTCGGCGTACGACTCACCGAGCTGACCAAGGAGCAGGCGGCCTACCTGGGCGTCGCGGTCGAGGGGCCCTACAAGCCGGACCACTACCGGTACTGATCGACAGCAGGTATCGAGCCCCGCCCGGATCACCGGGCGGGGCTCGATTTCGTTCGGGACGAACCGCCAGTTGCCGCTGCCAGCGTCCCGTTGCTCCCTTCCATTAGGGCATCCGCCGGGCTTGTCGGCAAGTGCAGAAAGTGTCGTACAAGTTGCAGAAAGTGACGTTAGGTCGCAGTGGTGTGAAGCATGACATACGACATCAACTTGACGTAGGCGATCTCCGTTCGACTAAGGTATGCCAAGCCTTACTTAGGGAAGCCTTAGCAAACGGAGTGCCATGCTCGCCACCTACCTCATCGGCCTGCGCGAAGGGCTGGAGGCCACGTTGGTGGTCAGCATCCTCGTCGCGTTCCTCGTCAAATCGCAGCGCAAGGACCGGCTGAAGCAGGTCTCGGCGGGCGTCGGGCTCGCCGTCGCGGTCTCGGTCTTCTTCGGCTGGCTGCTCAGCTACACCGAGACCTCGCTGATGCAGGGCTACAAGCAGCAGGAGCTCTTCGAAGCCATCACCTCGATCGCGGCGGTCTGCTTCGTCACCTGGATGATCTTCTGGATGCGCCGGGCCGCCCGGGGCATTGCCGGCGAGCTGCGCAACAAGCTGCAGGACGCGCTCGCCGTGGGCTCGGTCGCGGTCGGCCTCATGGCGTTCCTCGCAGTGGTTCGCGAGGGCTTGGAAACGTCGCTGATCTTCTACTCCGCGGTGCAGGGCGCGAACCTCGACGGCGGCCCGCTGTACGCGCTCATCGGCGGGATCGCGACCGCGATCGCGATCGGGTATCTGATGTTCGCCACCGCGGTCCGGATCAACCTGTCGACCTTCTTCACCGTGACCGGCACGCTGCTCATCCTGGTCGCGGCCGGGATCTTCAAGTACGGGGTGCACGACCTGCAGGAGGCCGGCGGGCTGCCCGGCATCGGCACCATCGCGTACCACGCCGGCGGGCTACTCGACCCGTCCACCTGGTACGCCGCGCTGCTGGCCGGAATGTTCAACATCACCGCCGAGCCGACCGTCCTCGAAATCATCGCCTGGGTCGCCTACGGCGTGCCCGTGCTGCTGCTCTTCCTCTGGCGTCCGCGCCGCGCGGCGCTCGCGGCACCCATACCCACCGAAGCACCCGTTCCGGCGTCCGCGCCGCGGGAATAGGAGAACCCGTCTTGCGTAGCCCTCGAATCCTCGCGCTCGTCGCGCTCGTCGCGGTCGCGGCCTGCAGCAACACGGCCGGCGACGGTACGGCTGCCGGTGCCAGCGCGTCGATCGCCGTCACGGCCACCGACACCACCTGCCAGGTCGCCAGGAACACGCTGGACGCGGGCACGCACGTCTTCACGGTGACCAACTCGGGCGCCAAGGTCACCGAGTTCTACGTCTACGCCGCGGGTGACCGGGTGATGGGTGAGGTCGAGAACATCACCCCGGGACTCTCCCGGCAGCTGCGGGTCGAGCTGCCGGCCGGCACGTACCATACGGCCTGCAAGCCCGGCATGATCGGGCAGGGCATCCGCGCGGCGCTGACCGTTTCCGGGTCGTCGGCCCCGCTGACCGAGGACGCCGCGCTGTCGCAGGCCACAACGAGCTACGGGCGGTACGTCACCGCGCAGACCGAGGCGCTCGTGCAGAAGACGGGCGACTTCGCCGCCGCCGTCAAGGCCGGCGACGTGGCGAAGGCCAAGGCTCTCTACCCGGTCGCGAGGACGTACTACGAGCGGATCGAACCGGTCGCCGAGGTCTTCGGCGACCTCGACGCGAAGGTCGACGGCCGGGAGGACGGCGCGACGCCCGAGCTGCCGTTCTCCGGCTTCCACAAGCTCGAGAAGGACCTGTGGAACAGCGGCGACATCAGCAGGGACGGA
>JBKOWB010000268.1:0-9653 GCA_046724195.1 Actinomycetota bacterium | reverse complement strand
GGGGCAGGCCGTACTGGGTGCGGTAGGTGGCGAGGTCGGACTCGGCGTTCGGGTCGTCGTACGCGTCGACGATCGCGACGGTGGCGCCGGAGCCGCCGGAGCCGAGCTTGTACGCGCTGGCCAGGTCACTGGGTCCGAGGCCGGACGGGGTGGCGTTCGGCGCGAGGGCCTTGGCGCTCTTCAGGTCGGTGCGGCGCAGCGCGAAGCAGCGCATCACACCGGGCGTGCTGACATCGGCGCAGGACGGCGTCACGGAGACGGCGGCTGCCTGTGCCGGCAGCGCCGTCGCGGTGACCGTGCCGGCGACCAGCGCAAGCGCCGCCAGCGCGGGGCCGAGTAGGCGTTTCATCGAAGGGGACTCCTCATCCACGTTTGGCCGACCCGGGCTCGTGGCCGGGTCACGCATACATGAACGGCGATGTCCCGCCCGAACGCCACGAACAACCCACACAACGACCGGACGCCCGCGTCGAAACTTGATCACCAGTCACGATCGTCGATACTGGGAAGTCGATATTGGGAAGTCGATATTGGGAGATCCGCGGTGGATCTTCCCGGGAGGCCGCCGTGACGCCGCAAGATTGGCGTGACTCGTTCGGGGGACGACTGACCCACTTCCGGCACCACGCCCGGCTCACCCAGGAGCAGCTGGCGGACCGGTCCGGGTTGAGCGTACGAGCGATCAGCAGCCTGGAGTGCGGGACGCGGCATCCGCGCCGGCTGACCGTCGAGCGGCTCGCCACCGGCCTGGGCCTCGCGCCGCTGGAACGCCGTCAGCTGGTCGACGCTGCGGTGGCGGAGCGCTTCGTCGCCGTCGACCATCCCCGGCCGCCATTGCCGCCGCTGGCCGGCCGGGACCATGAGATCGGCGAGCTACGGGCGCACGTGCGCGGCAACGGACCGCCGCTGCTGCTCTACGTGGGCGAGCCCGGGATCGGCAAGTCGCGGCTGCTTCTCGAGGTCCGGCAGCTGGCCGCGGGGGCGGGCGTGCCGATCCTGAGCGGGGCGTGCCGGCGCGGCGGCGACCCGTACGCGCCGATCGTCGACGCACTGGCCCGGCATGCCCGGCTGCTGCCGCATCCGGCGCTGATGACCCTGGTCAAGGACGAGCCGGGCCTGCTCGCGCTGCTACCCGAGCTCGCCGCGCTGCGGTCCGGCGAGGCCGCGCCCCTCCCGGCGCCCGAGCACCACCGGAGGCTCGCGTTCGAGGCCGCGCTGCGGCTGTTCGAGGACGCCGCGCGGGCTACCGGGCGGGTCGTACTGCTGCTCGACGACATGCAATGGGCCGAGCCGGCCGCCGCGGACATGCTCGCGTACCTGGTGGAGCGGATGGGTCCGCGACTGCGGGCGGTGGCCACGGCGCGGGCCGGCGACCTGCCGCTGCACAGCCGGCTGGCGCAATGCGTCGGCGATCTCGCTCGGGTCGGTCTGGTCGGCCATCGCGTCCTGGGGCCGCTCTCCGAGGCGGCGTCCTTGCTGCTGGTCGCCCGGCGCGACATCGTGCGCCGCGCGGGTGGCCTGCCGCTGTTCCTGACCGAGCTGGCGGCCTCGCCCGACGAGATTCCTCACCATTTGCGGGTGGCGATCCGGCATCAGCTGGCCGACCTTCCGCAGGACACCCGGGACCTGCTGCAGCGCGTCGCCACCGGCCCGGTCGCGGCGCCCGTCGAGCGCCTGATGCGCGGCCAGGACACCGCCACGCAGGTGCTGGGCGCGCTGGAGCCCGCGATCCGGCGACACATCCTGGACGACACGGCCACCGGATTCCGCTTCCGGTACCCGTTGTTCCGCGAGGTGTTGCTGGCCGACCTCGGCCCGACCCGGCGCAGGCTGCTGCGCCACGCAGTGGCTGTGCTCGCCACAGCCCGGCACCTGGGCCGGGTCAAGCTGACCTGAGGCCGACCACTCCGATCAGGTCGAGATCGCGTCGATGAGGTCGCCGACCGGCCGGTCCGGCAATGCCCTGGCGACGTCGGCGACGGCGACAATGCCGACCAGTTGGTGGCCGTCGATCACCGGCAGCCGCCGCACCTTGAACTGGGCCATCGTGCGCAGGATCTCGGCGACGTCGTCGTCCGCGCCGACGGTGATGGGCTTGCCCTCCCCGAGCTCGCCGGCGGTCACCTCGGCGGGGCTGCGGCCGTGGGCGATCGCCTTCACGACGATGTCGCGGTCGGTGACCATCCCCTTGAGGCGGTTGTCGTCGCCGCAGATCGGCAGCGAGCCGACGTTGAGGTCGGCCATCTTGCGCGCGGCGTCGACCAGCGTTTCCTTCTCACCGATGCATGTCACATCGGGGGTCATGATGTCGCGTGCGGTTGTCATGGCGGCATTCCCTTCACTCGTGTATCGACATCCGTACCCGAGCTGGACCGTCGCAATCGTGTAGGCCACCTCGTCGACGGTCTCCCGGGCCAGGAAACCGATGCGGCCGAGTGGTCTCAGTACGGCTCGGCATGGACCTCCTCCTGCCTGGTCGGCGTCGCACCGTAGCGGTACAGGTGTTCGACGGAGTTGAACAGCTCCGGGCGGAACTCCCCGGCGACCCGGCGCCAGCTGCTGATCGAACCGTTCGCGATGCTGACGGAGGGCGCGATCGCCATCAGCTCGGCCTCGCTGAGGTGCTCGACGAGATACCGCACGAGCAGCACGACGGCCTCGTGCGAAAACAGCAGGACACGGCCGTCCGGATGGTCCTGACGCAGCTCCCACAGCAGCGTGCGCAGCCGCAGCAGCACATCGGCCCAGGACTCGCCGCCGGGCGGCCGGTAGTAGAACTTTCCGAGGTGTTTCCGGCGCCGGCCCTCGTCCGGCAGGCGGGCGGCCACGCCGCGGCGGGTAAGCCGGTCCAGGATGCCGAGCTCGCGGTCGCGCAGGCGTTCGTCGACGATCTCCGGCAGTCCCGAGCCGGCGAGCGCCAGCTCGGCGGTCTGCCGGGAGCGAAGGTACGGCGACACGACCGCGAGCTCCGGGCGCTCGTCGTCGGGCTGGTCGGCCAGCCACCGGCCGACCGCCGCGGCCTGTTCCCGGCCCAGGTCCGACAGCGGCACGTCGGCGTCGCGTTCGAGGATGTCGATCACCTCGAGGCCGCCGGTCTCGGCGGCCTCGGCGGTGACGTTGCCGGTGCTTTGACCGTGCCGGACGACGCCGAGCCACTGCAGCTGCTCCATGACAGCGTGACTACCCGCAGGAGCCGATCACTACCCTGGCTCGACGCCGACCCGATCGAAGTCCATACGTCAGGTCAGGGCGGCGGTCGCCCGTCTGGTCTGCGCGGCGAGCACCAATAGAGCGACGCCGTACACGATGCTGAAGAAGCCGAACACCTGGGCGAGCGTCACCGCGCCCTCGTCCGGCCGGGCGACGAGGACGATGCCGAGCGCGATCAAGACCAGGCCGGTGAGCCCGAACAGCGCCCGCTCGCCGGCGGTCTCGCCCCTGCGGAATGCCATGAAGATCTCCACGGCGCCGGTGACGAGTGCCCAGAACCCGACCAGCAACACCAGCACCTGCGCGGTGATGTCGGGCCACACGATCGCGACCACACCGGCCGCGATGTCGAGGAGGGCCAGGAGCAGCCGCCCGATGACCGGACCGGCGGTCCGGGACGCGAAGGCGAGCGTCGCCTCGGCGATGCCCGCGAGGAATGCGAAGACGGCGAAGAGCAGGACGATGGCGCCGATCGTGATGTTCGGCCAGGCGATCGACACGATACCGATGATCAGGGCGAGCACGCCTCTGACGACAAGCGATCCGGTGAGACTGCGCATGCCCCGGACGGTACGCGCTTACCGGCCGTCAGCGCATCGGCCGAGATGACCATAAATGGAGACGCCGACGGCGTCCTGTGTGGAGGAGCGCACCGCCCGTTCCACTTTGGTGCTACGACGCCTCCGGTGAAGCGGCGATCGGAAGATCGTCACCCGGCACCCGCACCGATATCGGCTCCCGTGGGAGCCCCGGCGCGGGCGGCCGGCCCGGGACCTCGCCCCGGGCCACGGCGCCCGGGGCGGTCTCGCGGCTGATGCCCGCCGCCGCGTAGGCATCGTCCTCGTCGAGCGTCTCGGTCTCCAGGAGCTTGTGCGCCAGCCGCGCGAGCTGTTCCCGGTGGTCGCGCAGCAGGCTCAGCGCCTCCGCGTAACATTCGTCCACGATCTTGCGAACCTCGCTGTCGACCAGCTCCTTGGTGGCCGGCGCGACGCCGTCGAGGCCAAGCGGGGACTCCTGGCCGGGCGGCGGCAACACGGTCACCGGGCCGATGGCCGCCGACATGCCCCAGCGGCCCACCATCTGCCGCGCGATGTTGCTGACCTGGTCGAGGTCGCTTTCGGCACCGGTGGTCATCTCGCCGAACACCACCTCCTCGGCCGCGCGGCCACCGAGCGCGCCGATGATGCGCCCGCGCAGGTACTTGGCGGAGTAGCCGTACCGGTCGGCCTCGGGGCTCTGGAACGTGACGCCGAGCGCCTGGCCGCGCGGGATGATCGAGATCTTGCGGACCGGGTCCGCGCCCGGGGTCAGCATGCCGATCAACGCGTGGCCGGACTCATGGAACGCGGTGCGCTCCTTCTCCTCTTGGGTCAGCATGATGCCCCGGACGGTACCGAGGACGATCTTCTCGAGCGCGTCGGTGAAGTCGTTCGGCTGGACCAACTCGTGCCGGCGGCGGGCCGCCAGCAGTGCTGCCTCGTTGACCAGGTTCTTCAGGTCGGCGCCGACCATGCCGGGCGTGGCGGCGGCGATGTCCTGCAGGCTGACGCTCGGGGCCACCGGCACGCCGCGGGTGTGCACCTCGAGGATCTTGCGACGGCCGGCGAGGTCAGGCGGGCTGACCGTGACTCGGCGGTCGAAGCGGCCGGGCCGCAGCAGCGCGGGGTCGAGGATCTCGGCGCGGTTCGTGGCGGCCAGCACCACCACGCCCTCGCTTCCGGTGAAGCCGTCCATCTCGGTGAGGATCTGGTTCAGCGTCTGCTCGCGCTCGTCGTTGCCGCCGAGCGACTGCGCACCGCCGCGGGCGCGGCCGATAGCGTCGAGCTCGTCGATGAAGACGATCGACGGCGCGACCTTCTTCGCCTGGTCGAACAGGTCCCGGACCCGGCTGGCGCCGACGCCGACGATGAACTCGATGAACTCCGAGGCGGAGATCGAGAAGAACGGCACGTCCGCCTCGCCGGCCACGGCCCGAGCGAGCAGCGTCTTGCCGGTGCCGGGCGGCCCGGACAGCAGCACGCCGTGCGGGATGTTCGCGCCCAACCGGCGGTACTTCTCGGGCTCGCGGAGGAAGTCGACGATCTCGGTGACCTCTTGCTCGACCTCCTCGATGCCGGCCACATCGGCGAATGTGGTCCGCGGACCGGAGTCCGGTTGATAGAGCTTGGCCCGGGATCTACCGAAGCCGCCGAGGCCGCCCGCGGCGCCGGACGCGGCCCGCCGCGCGAACCAGACCAGCAGGCCGACGAGCAGCAGTGTCGGGCCGAAGCCGACCAGCAACTGCTGCCAGATCGGCGGGGGCGCGTCGGGCGGGTTGGCGTTCACCGGTACGCCGTTCGCCTGCAGCTGGGCGAACAGGTTGTCGTCGGCGAAGGACGGCCGCTGGGTGGTGAACCGGTCGACCTGCTCGGCCGTCTTGCTGCCGGTCGGCGTGTACGACGTCTTCGCCTTGAACGCCCCCTCGATGGTGTCACCCGTCGAGGTGATGTCGGCGACGTTGGCCGACCGCACCTGGGTGAGGAAGAACGTGTACGACACCGAGGTACGCGGCGCGGGAGCGAGCAGGAACGATGAGATGATCCAGTTCAGCGCGAGCAGCACCAGCAGAATCCAGCCGAAGCGCATCCACGCGGGCCGGCGCTTGGGCGTGTTGGAGCCGGGTCCGTCTGGCGGCGCGCCTTCTACCCGCCATGGCGCCGGGCGCCGATCGTCGCCGGTACGGTTCGGCGGGCTGACCCGCGGCAACGGGCCGCCCTTGGGATCCGACCCAGGTGTCGTCATCTCGCGACGGTACCTCCGGATCGGTCCCATCATCCCCCCGCGTGACGTGCGTGACTTGCATGCCAGGGTGTCGCGGTCCGGCCGGGCGTCGCTGCTCGACGGTTCTACCGTCCTGTGAAACTCGATAAAGTCAACCAACTTAGTAGACAAGGTAGGGGATCCTCCGCGACACTCGTGCGATGGATCTGACCCTGGCGCTCGCCGGCTTCGGCGTGGGCATCATCGTCGGAATGACCGGCATGGGTGGCGGCGCGCTGATGACCCCCATCCTGGTACTCGTCTTCGGGATCCCGCCGGTCGCGGCCGTGTCCAGCGACCTCGCCGCCAGCGCGGTGATGAAGCCGTTCGGCGGCTGGGTGCACGCCCGGCGCGGGACCGTGAACTGGCGGCTGGTCGGCTGGCTGTGCGCCGGCAGCGTGCCCAGCGCGTTCCTCGGCGTGCTGCTGCTGCGCCTTTTCGGCGACGACGCGGCCATGCAGCAGGCGATCAAGGTGGCGCTCGGCGTCGCCCTCTTGCTCGCCGTCGGCGGCCTGTTGCTCAAAGCGTGGGCCGCACGCCGGCGTCCGGCCGCCGGCCCTCCCGAGCCGATCACGATCCGGCCCGTACCCACGATGCTGCTCGGCGCCGCCGGCGGCCTGGTCGTCGGCCTCACGTCCGTCGGCTCCGGCTCGCTGATCATCGTGCTGCTGCTGGTGCTCTACCCGAAGCTGCGGGTCAACGACCTGGTCGGTACCGATCTGGTCCAAGCCGTCCCGCTGGTCATGGCGGCCGCGCTCGGCCACGCGCTGTTCGGCGACCTGCAGCTGGACATCGCCGGTGCTGTGCTGATCGGCTCGATACCCGGCGTGCTCATCGGTGCCCGCATCTCGTCCCGGGCGCCGGCCGGCCTGGTCCGCGGGGCGCTGGTCGTGGTGCTGCTGGCCAGCGCGCTCAAGCTGCTAGGGGCTTCCACCGCCCTCGTCGGCGTGGTGACGGGAATCGCGATCGTGGCCGCGATCGCGGTGGCCGTCGCACAATCCCGCCGCCGCACTCCCGCACCGTCCGACGATCTCCGAGTTGCGGTTGGCGAGAAGACCGGAATCGCGGCGTAAAGGGAGCGCAACAGCTAGCGCGGGACGACCTTCTCGATGGCCCACTCGCGCAAGCCATCGAGCTTGTCTTGTACGGCCGCTAGCTGCTCGGCCACCGGGCCCGGACCCGTGGACCCCGGCGTGGTACGGGCGGCGAGCGCACTGCGCACCGATAGCACCGACCGGACCGACGGGTCCAGGTGCTCGCTGACCGTCTTGAGGTCGTCGTCGGTGACGTCTTCGAGCTCGCATTCGCGGGCCGCACACAGCGCCACCAGCCGGCCGGTGATCTCGTGCGCGTCGCGGAACGGCACGCCCCTGCGGACCAGCCAGTCGGCGACCTCGGTGGCCAGCGAGAAGCCGACCGGCGCGGCCGCGGCGAGGCGGTCCACCCGTACCGTCATGGTGGAGATCATCCCGGCCAGAGCCGGAAGCAGCAGCTGCAGCGTGTCCACCGCGTCGAACGCCGGCTCCTTGTCTTCCTGCATGTCGCGGTCGTAGGTGAGCGGGAGGCCCTTCAGCATGGTCAGCACCGCGACCAGGCCGCCGATCAACCGGCCGCTCTTCCCCCGGGCCAGCTCGGCGATGTCCGCGTTCTTCTTCTGCGGCATGATCGACGAACCCGTGGTGAACGCGTCGTCCAGCTCCACCCAGCCGAACTCCGTCGACGTCCAGAGCACGACCTCCTCGCCGAGGCGGGACAGGTGCACCCCGATCAGGGCGGTGACGAACAGGAACTCGGCCACGAAGTCCCGGTCGGCGACCGCGTCCATCGAGTTCGGCGCGGGGGCCTGGAAGCCCAGCTCCTTCGCGACGGCCGCCGGGTCGAGCGGCAGCGACGAGCCGGCCAGCGCCCCCGAGCCCAGCGGCGAGATCGCCGTCCGTGCGTCCCAGTCCTTCATCCGGTCGAGGTCGCGCAGCAGCGGGTGTACGTGCGCGAGCAACCAGTGCCCGAAGCTGACCGGCTGCGCGTGCTGGACGTGGGTGAGGCCGGGCGCTGGTGTGTCCACGTTGCGCGCGGCCTGCTCGGTGAGCGCGTCGGCGAGCTCGACCAGCCGGGCGGCCACGCCGCGGGCGTGGTCGCGCAGGTAGAGCCGCAGATCCGTGGCGACCTGGTCGTTGCGGGAGCGGCCGGCGCGCAGCTTGCCGCCGAGCGCGCCGAGGCGCTCGATCAGGCCGCGTTCGAGCGCGGTGTGCACGTCCTCGTCGTCGACCGTGGGCCGGAACGTGCCGGACGCGCACGCGGCCTCGAGATCGTCGAGCGCGGCGAGCATCCGGCCCAGCTCGTCGGGGTCGAGCAGGCCCGCGCGGGCGAGCACCCGGGCGTGCGCCCGCGACGCGGCGATGTCGTACGGGGCGAGCCGCCAGTCGAACTGGACGCTCACCGAAAGGCGGGCCAGGGCATCGGCGGGGCCGCCGGCGAACCGGCCACCCCACAACGACGTTCGTTCGGTCACGTCGCTAGTCTGCCAGCCGCCGATCGCGAGCCGACGCCATGCGTGACGGTAGTCCCCAGAGCTGCACGAAACCCTTGGCCAGCGACTGGTCGAACGTGTCGCCGGTGTCGTAGGTGGCCATGCCGAAGTCGTACAGGCTGGCGTCGGAGCGCCGGCCGGTCACCACCGCGCGCCCGCCGTGCAGCGTGAGCCGCACCTCGCCGGAGACGTGCTTCTGGGTGTCGTCGATGAACGCGTCCAGCGCGTGCTTGAGCGGCGAGAACCACAGGCCGTCGTAGACCAGCTCGCCCCAGCGCTGGTCGACCGTGCGCTTGAACCGGGCCACGTCGCGCTCCACGGTGACGTTCTCGAGCTCCTGGTGCGCGGTGATGAGCGCGATCGCGCCGGGTGCCTCGTACACCTCGCGGCTCTTGATGCCGACGAGGCGGTCCTCGACCATGTCCAGCCGGCCCACGCCCTGCGCGCCGGCCCGCCGGTTCAGTTCCGTGATGGCCTGCAGCGGCGTGACCGTCTCGCCGTCGATCGCGACCGGGTTCCCGCCCTCGAACGTGATGGTGACCTCATCGGCCTCCCGCACCGCGGACGGGTCCTGCGTGTAGGAGTACAGCTCCTCGGTCGGCGCGTTCCAGATGTCTTCCAGGAAGCCGGTCTCGACGGCGCGGCCCCACAGGTTCTGGTCGATCGAGTACGGCGACTTGTGCGAGACGTCGATCGGCAGGCCCTTCTCCTCGGCGAGCGCGATGGCCTTGTCCCGGGTCCAGGCGAAGTCGCGCGCGGGCGCCACCACGCGAAGGTCGGGCGCGAGCGCGCCGATGCCGACCTCGAAGCGGACCTGGTCGTTGCCCTTGCCGGTGCAGCCATGCGACACGATCGTGCCGCCGTGCGCCTTGGCCGCCGCGACGAGGTGCCGCACGATCAGCGGCCGGCTGAGCGCGGAGACCAGCGGGTAGCGGTCCATGTAAAGCGCGTTGGCGCGCAGCGCCGGCAGGCAGAAGTCGGCCGCGAACTCCTCGCGGGCGTCGACCACGACGCTCTCCGCGGCGCCGCAGTCGAGGGCACGGCGGCGGATGGCGTCCAGGTCCTCGCCGCCCTGGCCGACGTCGAGTGCGACGGCGATCACCTCACCGCCGGTCTG
>JBKOWB010000171.1:0-9533 GCA_046724195.1 Actinomycetota bacterium | reverse complement strand
CTCGACGCCATGGTCGGCCATCGCTCGGCGCGGTACGAGCGGTTCGGGACGGCCGTGGCGCGCCTCGACGACGTGCTAAACGTGGTGCCGTCGCGGCTGACCGGGCTGCTCACCGTCGCGGCTGCGCCGATCGCGGGCGGGACGCGTGCCGAGACGCTCCGGGTGTGGCGCCGGGACCGCAACGATCATCCGTCGCCCAACGCGGGCCAGTGCGAGTCGGCCATGGCGGGCGCGCTCGGCGTCCGGCTCGGCGGCCGCAACGTCTACTTCGGACGCACCGAGACCCGGCCGTTCCTGGGCGACGGACCCCGACCCTCGGCCGCACACATCCGCCGCGCGGCCCGGCTATCCGCCGCGGTCGGCCTGGGCGCCGCCGCTCTGGCCGCGGCCGTAGCCGCCGGACGCGGTGCCGGCCTAGCCGCCGCCCGTAGCGCCACTCCCGCCTCTCACGCAACGTCAGCTGAAGCAGCGTCGCCGACAATGTGTGCGGAAATTGCCCCTATGGGGGCGACAGAAGCACACGCAGGTCGGTCGAGCGCTGCCTACCGGGTCGTGCCCGTTTCCGCCTTCTCCTCTGGCGCGGTCCGCTCGCTGCGCTCGGAAGCCTCGCGATGAGCGGCGGGCTGCTCGTTGCCGGGACCACGTCCGACGCCGGCAAGAGCGTGCTCACCGCCGGGATCTGTCGATGGCTGCATCGGCGGGGTGTCAAGGTGGCGCCGTTCAAGGCGCAGAACATGTCCAACAACTCCATGGTGGTCGTCGGGCCGGATGGACGCGGTGGCGAGATCGGCCGCGCTCAGGCCATGCAGGCGGCGGCGTGCGGGATCGGGCCGGACATCCGGTTCAACCCGGTGTTGCTGAAGCCCGGCAGCGACCTGTCCAGCCAGGTGGTCCTGCTCGGCGAGGCGGTCGACACGGTCACCGCGGACAACTACCGGTCGCTGCGGTGGCGGCTCGCCGAGACGGCGAACGTGGCGCTCGCGTCGCTGCGGGAGGAATACGACGCGGTCATCTGCGAGGGCGCGGGCAGCCCGGCCGAGATCAACCTGCGGGCCGGGGATTTCGTCAACATGGGCCTGGCCCGCCGCTCCGGGCTGCCCGCCATCGTGGTCGGCGACATCGACCGTGGGGGCGTCTTCGCGGCGTTGTTCGGCACGGTCGCGCTGCTGAGCCCGGAAGATCAGGCGTTGGTCAGCGGGTTCGTCATCAACAAGTTCCGCGGCGATCTCGGGCTGCTCCGGCCCGGCCTGGACATGATCACCGCGGTGACCGGGCGGCCAGTGCACGGCGTGCTTCCCTTCAACGTCGACGTGTGGCTCGATGCCGAGGACTCGCTCGCGTACGGGCGGGTGCTCGGCCGTCCCGGCGCACCGCGCGGCAGCGAGTGGCTGCGCGTCGCTGTCGTCCGGCTGCCGCGTATCTCCAACGCCACCGACGCGGAGGCTCTGGCCACCGAGCCGGGCGTGCGGGTACGGCTCACCGTCGAACCGGCGGAGCTCGCCGACGCCGACCTCATCGTGATCCCGGGCACCAAGGCCACGGTGAGCGATCTGGCCTGGCTGCGCGAGACCGGCCTGGCCGATGCCATCCGCGCGCACGCGGCCGCCGGCAAGCCGCTACTCGGCATCTGCGGCGGTTTCCAGATGCTCGCCGAGACCGTCCACGATGAGGTGGAGAGCCGGCTGGGCACGGTGCCGGGGCTGGGTCTGCTCCCGATCGACATCACGTTCGCGGCCCGCAAGACGGTGGCCCGATCGTCCGGGTCGGGGCTCGGCGCGCCGGTGACCGGCTACGAGATCCATCACGGGTACGTGTCTCGCGGCGCTCCTGCCCCGCTCCTGCGGTATGCCGACGGCCGGCTCGAGGGAGCGGTGGTCGGCAATGTCGGCGGCACGCATTGGCATGGGGCGTTCGAGTCGGATGAGTTCCGCCGCCGGTTCCTCACCGACGCCGCTCGGCGGGCCGGGCGGACCGGGTTCGTGGTGGCGCCCGACACCTGCTTCGCGGCGGTGCGGGAACGTGCACTCGACGTTCTCGGTGACATGGTGGAAGAACACCTCGACACCGACGCCCTGTGGCGCCTCATCCAACACGGACCGCCGAAGGACCTTCCTGTGATTCCGCCCGGAGTCCCCGATGGCACCTGACGAGCGACGCCGGGAGCCCCCGATGGCACCTGACGAGCGACGCCGGGAGCCCCCGATGGCACCTGACGAGCGACGCCGGGAGCCCCCGTTGGCACCCGACGAGCGACGCCCGGCGGAGTGCCCGGACCGGCGGTCGCGGGTGGAGACGTTTGCGCACCTCGCGTCCCGGGTGATGGCGAGGGTGCCGCGGCTCGGGCGAGTGCGCCTCGTGGCCGTCGATGGGCCCAGTGGTGCGGGTAAGACGTGGTTCGCGGACCGGCTCGCCAAGCACCTGAACGCGCCCGTCGTGCACACCGACGACCTGCTGGACGGGTGGGCCGACCAGTTCACGTTCTGGGACCGGCTCGAGGAGCAGGTGCTCGATGCGCTGCGGCACGGCCGACCCGCCCGATACCGGCGGTACCAGTGGGATCGGCGGTGCTTCGGCGGCGAGGCCGTCACCATCGAGCCGGCTGAGGTCGTACTGATGGAGGGTGTCAGCTCTGCACGGAGGGTGATTCGACCGGAGCTCAGCTTCGCGATCTTTGTCTCGGCGCCGCCGGATTTGCGCCTATCGCGCGTCCTGGCGCGCGACGGTGGCGACGACGTTGCGTTTCGGGCGTACCTTGAGCGCTGGCGCACTGCCGAGGATCGGCATTTCGCCACGGACGCGACCGCCGCGTACGCCGATCTCGTGGTCGATGGGACGGCTCAGGGCTGCGGCGAGGAGTACGAACAGCTCTGGCGGCAGCCGCCGAGTTGAGCCACGATCAGCTGCGTGAGCAGCGGGAACGGGGTGGGACGATGACGACCGGCGACGAGAACCGACCGACCCGGCGGCGGATCACACTTACCGGGATCAGCTCCCGTGCGTGGGAGCATCCGGCGGACCGTGGCGCGTTGACCGCTCTGCGCGAGCTGCGCGGCTTCGACGACGTGGTGAAGGCGTTCTTCGGCATGTGGAACGAGCGCGGTTTCCGGCTGTCGTTCCTGGCGGGGTCGATCCGGGTTGATCACCGACAGTATTCGCGGGTGTTCCAGCGGTTCACCGAGGCGGCCGCCACGCTGGACGTCGCGGAGCTGCCCGAGGTGTACGTGAGCCAGTCGCCGGTCATCAACGGCCAGGCGATCGGCATGGACAAGCCGTTCATCGTGATCACCACCGCCGCAGTGGAGAAGCTCGACGACGACGAACTGCGGGCGATGCTCGGCCACGAGATCGGGCACGTGCGTAGCGGCCACGCGGTCTACAAGACGATCTTGATGATCCTGACCCGATGGGCGGCGAGCCTGAGTTGGCTACCGGTCGGGGCCATCGCGCTGCGGGGAATCATCGCGGCGATGTTCGAGTGGTGGCGCAAGGCGGAACTGTCCGCAGATCGGGCCGGCCTGCTCGCCGGGCAGGATCCGGCCGCCTCGTTGCGGCTGCTGATGAAGCTGGCCGGCGGGGGTGATCTATCGCAGATCGACACCACGGCGTTCCTCGAGCAGGCCGCGGAGTACGAGAGCGGTGGCGACCTGCGCGACAGCATCCACAAGATCGGGATGACCGCGTGGAGCAGCCATCCGGTGCCGGTGGCGCGGGCGGCCGAGCTGCGCAAGTGGATCGACGGCGGAGACTACGGGCGCATCCTCTCCGGCGACTATCCCCGCCGCGACTCCGACGGCAACGCCTCGGTCACCGACGACGTGAAGGCTGCGGCGAACTCGTACCGGGAGGCCTTCAACCTGTCCCAGGATCCGTTGGTCGGGCTGCTGCGTAAACTCAGCGACGGGGCCGCGGACCTGGCCGGGTCGGCCGCCGGCCGGGCTCGGACGTGGGCCAACAACCCGAGCCGCAACCGCCGCCCCGGCGACCCGGAAACGCCGCCGGACGCCTGACCGCTGCCGCCGATCCATCGGGCCGCGGCCTACGATCGGCTACAGCACAACCGCCGCCCCGACGACCCCGGAAACGCGGCCGGACGCCTAACCGCTGCCGCCGATCCATCGGGCCGCGGCCTACGATCGGCTACAGCGCAACCGCCGCCCCGACGACCCCGGAAACGCCGCCGGACGGCTGACCGCCGCGGCCGACCTGTCAGGCCGCGGCCTACGATCGGCGACATGACCGAGCGGAGCGAGCGAAACCCCAAGCCCAGCGTTGCTGCGCACCGACAGGAGCGGAGCGCCGGCAGGAGGTTCACCGACGAGGAGCTGCGGGCCGCGATCGCGCGAGAACTGCCCGGTGTCCGTGCCGACCTGGAGCGGCTGGTCCGCATCCCCGGAATCGCGTTCGAGGGCTTCGACCACACCCAGGTCGAGCGGTCGGCCGAGGCCGTCGCCGAGCTGCTGCGCGGCTGCGGCCTGGAGGTCGACATCGTGCGCGGCGACGGCCAGCCCGCCGTCGTCGGCCGCCGGGCCGCGCCGCCCGGCGCACCTACCGTACTGCTCTACGCGCACCACGACGTTCAGCCGGTGGGCGACCTCGCGCTGTGGACCAGCGACCCGTTCGAGCCGGTCGAGCGCGACGGCCGCGTGTACGGCCGGGGCGCCGCCGACGACAAGGCGGGCGTCATGGCGCACGTCGCCGCGCTGCGCGCGTACGGCGACGACCTGCCGGTCGGCGTGGTGGTGTTCGTCGAGGGTGAGGAGGAGTACGGTTCGGACTCCCTCGACGGGATCATCGACGCGCATCGCGAGGCGCTTCGCTCGGACGTCATCGTCATCGCCGACTCCGGCAACTGGGACATCGGCCAGCCGGCGCTTACCACGTCCCTGCGCGGCCTGGTGAACTGCTTCGTCGAGGTGCGCGTGCTGGAGAACGCGGTGCACAGCGGCATGTTCGGCGGCGCGGTACCCGACGCGCTCACCGTGCTGTCCCGGCTCATCGCGACGCTTCACGACGAGAACGGCGACGTCGCCGTGGACGGCCTCGTCGGCCGCGAGGGCGCCTCCGTCGACTATCCGGAGGACCGGTTCCGGCGCGAGGCCGGCCTGCTCGACGGCGTCCGGCTCATCGGCTCGGGCACGATCACGGACCGGACCTGGACCAAGCCGTCAGTGTCCGTGCTGGGCATCGACGCGCCGCGCACGCTGGAGGCGCCCAACGCGCTCGTTCCGGTCGCGAAGGCCAAGCTCAGCGTCCGGCTGGCCCCCGGTGACAACCCCAGGTCCGCGTACGCCGCGATCCGGTCCCACCTGGAGAAGTACGTGCCATGGGGCGCCCACATCGACGTGACGCTGGAGAGCGACGGCGCCCCATGCGTCATCGACGCGACCGGCCCGGCGTACGACGCGGCGCGGGCGGCGTTCCGTGACGCGTGGGACGGCGCCGCCCCGGTGGACATGGGGGTGGGCGGGTCAATCCCGTTCATCGCCACGTTCCAGGAGCTGTTTCCGGACGCGGCGATCCTGGTGACCGGCGTCGAGGACCCGTACTCCGGGGCGCATGGTCCCAACGAGAGTCTGCACCTGGGTGAGTTCGCTCGGGTGTGCCTGGCCGAGGCGCTGCTCCTTCGCAATGTGGCGGCCACTCTGGAAAGCTGAGACTATGCCCGAGCTCTCCTGCGACGTCCTCGTGGTAGGCGCCGGCCCGACCGGGTTGATGCTCGCGAACTGGCTGGTCAAGCTCGGCGTCTCGGTCGTCGTCGCGGACGGCAAGGACGGGCCGACGCGCGAGTCGCGGGCACTCATCGTGCAGGCGCGCACCATGGAGATCTACGACCAACTGGGGCTCGGCGACACCGTGATCGGGGCGGCGAACCGGGCCGTGGCGGTGGCGCCCGGAACCGGCAGCCGGGTCTTCGGCCGGATCCCGATCGGGCCGCTCGGGGAGGGTGTCACGCCGTACCCGTGGATCGAGATCCTCGAACAGAGCCGCAACGAGGAGATCCTCCACGCGAACCTGCAGAAGCTCGGCGGCGAGGTGCGGTGGGGCGCGCCGGTCACGGCGCTCTCAGCCGCCGGCAGCGGGGTCGAGGCGACGGTCGGAGACGCCACGGTCCGGGCCCGGTTCTGCGTCGGCGCGGACGGCGCCAACTCGGTCGTCCGCCGGGCACGCGACATCCCATTCGAGGGGGAGACGAACCCGCACCTGTTCTACGTCATCGACGCGACGGCCGTCGGCGGCCTGGTCGCGGGCGCCATCAACGTCCGCCCCGGCGGCGAGGGCTTCCTTCTCGCGTTCCCGATGGGCGGCCGCGGCAACTGGCGGCTGATCGGCCTCGCCCGCGATAGCGACGGCGACGGCGAGATCACCGAGGAGGATGCCCGGACCCGGATGCACAGCCGCTTCGCCATCACGTACGGCGACTCCCGCTGGTTCGCCACGTACCGGGTGCACCACCGCGTCGCCGGGCAATTCCGCGACGGCCCGTTCTTCCTCGCCGGCGACGCGGGGCACGTGCACTCGCCGGTGGGCGGCCAGGGCATGAACACCGGCCTGCAGGACGCGCACAATCTCGCGTTCAAGCTGGCCGACGTGGTGCAGGGCCGCGCCGGCGACGCATGGCTGGACCGGTACGAAGCCGAGCGCCGTCCCGTCGCCAAGACACTGGTGGCGACCACGGACCGGCTCTTCGGGTTCGTCACGTCCCAGCGGCTCGGCCTGCGCATGCTGCGCCGGATCATCGTGCCGCTGCTCGCGCCGATCGGCGTCCGCGTGCTGCCGCGCTCGGGCGGTAGCTCGCGGCTTTTCGAGTACGTCGCCCAGATCCGCATCCACTACTGGATGTCGCCGGAAGCCGAGGAGGCGGCCGGTGGCCACCGCGACCCGGTCGTCGGGCGCCGGCTCCCCTGGACCGGCGACAACTTCGCCGTGCTGCGGGAACTGCGATGGCAGATCCATGCGTACGGCGGGGTCGACGCCGTCGACGTTCCAGACTTGGGTCTGCCCGTACACGTCTTCCCGGCTGCCCCGCAGACGCCGTTGCGCCCGGGACTGCTCTACCTCGTACGTCCGGACGGATTCGTGGCGGCCCAGGCTACGCCGGCCCAGGCGGCCGAGGTCTTCCCCGAGGCGATGCCACGGCCCTGACCGAGCGCGACAGTCTCCCGCGGTCCGGGTCTCGAGCCCTTCGACGGGGGTAGCGGCGGGAGCTGACCGAGAATGTCGTAGGCGGCTGCCAGGATGGATTCGTGCGTTTCCTCGACCTCGCCGCCACCTCGGCTGCTGTGAGCGCCACGCCCGGGCGCAATGCCAAGATCGACCTGCTCGCGGACGCCCTGCGCCGGCTCGACCCGGACGAGCTGGCCGCGGGCTCCGCCTATCTGGCCGGCGAGTTGCGGCAGCGGCAGACCGGCGTCGGTTACGCGAGCCTGCGCGATCGGCCGCCGCCGGCCGCCGAGGCCACGCTCACGGTCGGCGCCGTCGACGCCGCCATCGCCGAGATCGCGGTGGTGGCTGGCGCCGGTTCGCAGGCGCGCCGGCGGGAGCTGCTCGGCGCGTTGTTCGCCGCGGCGACCGCGGAGGAGCAGCGGCTGCTGGTCGGGCTGTTCAGCGGCGAGCTGCGGCAGGGCGCGCAGGCGGGTCTGCTGGCCGACGCTATCGCCCGGGCCGCGGAGGTGCCGGTCGCGGCCGTGCGCCGGGCGCTGCTGCTCTCCGGCGATCTCAAGCAGGTGGCGGTCGCCGCGCTGACCGGCGGGGCGGCGGCGCTCGCCGGCATCCATCTCCGCGTCGGCACGCCGCTCACGCCGATGCTCGCGCAGAGCGCCACCGACGTCTCCGCGGCCCTGCTGGCGACCGGCACACCGGCCACGGTCGACGCCAAGCTCGACGGCATCCGGATCCAGGTGCACCGCTCCGGCGACGAGGTGGCCGTGTTCACCCGGAGCCTCGACAACATCACGCCCCGGCTGCCCGGAGTCGTCGCCGCCGTGCGCGCCTTGCCGGTGCGCGAGATCGTGCTCGACGGGGAGGCCATGGCTCTCGACGCCAGAGGCCGCCCGCGGCCGTTCCAGGAGACGTCCAGCCGGGCAGCGACTCGGGGCGCCCGCCGCGGCGGCGCCCGACCGGAGCCGCCCGAGTCGCCAATGCCCGGTCTGGTGCCGTACTTCTTCGATCTGTTGCACGCCGACGGCACGGATCTGCTCGACGAGCCGGGCCGCGTGCGGTGGGCGGCGCTCGCCGACGCGCTGCCCGCCGAGCTGATCGTGGGCCGTCGCACGGTGGAGACCGAGGAGGAGGCCGCGGAGGCGTTCGCGGCCGCGCTCGCCGCGGGCCAGGAAGGCGTGGTCGTGAAGGCGCCCGAGGCGCCGTACGACGTCGGCCGTCGCGGGTCGGCCTGGGTCAAGGTCAAGCCCCGGCACACGCTCGACCTCGTGGTGCTGGCCGTCGAGTGGGGGCATGGCCGGCGCCAGGGCTGGTTGTCCAATCTGCACCTGGGCGCCCGCGATCCGCGGACCGGTGGCTTCGTGATGCTCGGCAAGACGTTCAAGGGTCTCACCGACGAGTTGCTGCGCTGGCAGACCGAACGCTTCAAGGAACTCGCGATCGACGACTCCGGCTGGGTCGTGACCGTCCGTCCGGAGCAGGTCGTCGAGGTGGCGTTCGACGGGGTGCAGACATCACCGCGCTATCCGGGTGGCGTGGCGCTGCGGTTCGCGCGGGTGCTGCGCTACCGCGACGACAAGCGAGCCGACGAGGCGGACACGATCGACATGGTCAAGGCGATCGGCATGCCGGCGAGCTAGAGAGCGGCCAGCGACCGTACGTAGTTGACCTGCTGATGAACATAGGTGACCTGGCTCTGGTCGGTGACCAGGATCCGGGCGACGTACTGCCGGCTGCCGTTCGTGACCGTCACCTGCACCGTGCCGCGGGGGACCGTCACCTTCACGAGCAGGAACAGCAGGCTGAACACGGTAAGCACGCAGAATCCCACAATCGCGGCGACGATGGCCCACGTCGGGATCTTCTGTTCGTTGTGCCAGTAGTCGCTGACCTGCCACGTCGATCCCGCCAACGGGATGTCGCCCGCCGGCGTGTGCACGACGGAGGACGTCACGCCGATGTCGCCGATCTGGACGATCACCGGTCCGGCCGCGATCACGTCGGGCGGCGGGACCGAGGACGGCTCCGGGGCCGAAAACTGCGGCGGAACCACGTCTGGCGGCGGGACCGGGGACGGCGGCGGGACCGCGGGCGGCCCGCTCCAGGGATCGCTCGGCGGGAAATCCGGTGGGGAGGTCACGCTCGCACCCTAACCGGGCTCAATCCGGGCGGCGAGCGCCGCGACCGACCGGCCGCCCATCGGATCCGGCCCCACGCGCCAAATCGGCGGCGCGGGCGGCGGCTCGGCGGTCGGACTCGGCGACGCGGTCGAGCGGGGCTTCGTCGTTGGCTGCGGCGGCCCGGGCGGCGGCTCGGCGGTCGGACTCGGCGACGCGGTCGAGCGGGGCTTCGTCGTTGGCTGCGGCGGCCCGGGC
>JBKOWB010000395.1:0-2824 GCA_046724195.1 Actinomycetota bacterium | reverse complement strand
GGGTCGAGGCGGGCGGCGTCGAGGCGGGCGGCGTCGAGGCGGGCGGGGTCGAGGCGGGCGGGGTCGAGGCGGGCGGGGTCGAGGCGGGCGGCGTCGAGGCGGGCGGCGTCGAGGCGGGCGGCGTCGAGGCGGGCGGCGTCGAACCGGGCGGCGACGTGCTGGGGGGATCCTGGCGATAGGTCAGGTGGCCGACCGGCTCGTCATCGATCCACGCGACCAAAGCCGCCAGCCGCATGGCGTCGATGAGCTCGCCATGACCGGCCACAGCGGTGCCGGCCATCGATTCCATCAGCGAGCGGCGGACGAACTCGGCGTCGGCCGGCCGGCCTTCCCGGACCTCGATCTCGTCCATGGTCACCCATACTGCGCCACCGGCGGGGGAGTCGGCGGCCGGCGCCCGTGTACCGCGAAATAGACTCGACCGGTCAGTGTCGACGACTGAAGACGACGGAAAGAGGGCAGGATGGCCGCCATCTCCCGCGAAGAGGTCGCGCATCTCGCGCACCTGTCGCGGCTCGCCGTGACCGAGCAGGAGCTGGACCAGTTCGCCGGGCAGCTCGACGTCATCCTGCAGGCGGTCGCGCGGGTCGGCGAAGTGGCGGCCGACGACATCCCGCCGACCTCGCATTCCGTGCCGCTGACCAACGTGTACCGCGACGACGTCCCGCAGCCGTGCCTGACCCAGGCGGAGGCGCTGTCCGGTGCGCCCGACGCCTTCGAGGGTCGATTCCGCGTACCGCGGATCCTGGACGAGGAGGTCTGAGCCGTGACCGACGTCACCAGGATGACCGCGGCGCAGATTGCGGGCCTGATCGCCGGCGGCGACGCCTCCGCGGTGGAGGTCGCGACCGCACACCTCGACCGGATCGCGGCCGTGGACGAGCGGGTGCACGCGTTCCTGCACGTGGACCGCGATGGCGCCCTGGAACGGGCGAAGCGGGTCGACGAACGCCGTGCTCGGGGCGAGGAGCTGGGGCCGCTCGCCGGCGTACCGATCGCGGTCAAGGACGTGATCGTGACCAAGGGCATCCCGAGCACCGCGGCCTCGAAGATCCTCGAAGGCTGGAAGCCGCCATTCGACTCGACTATCGCCCAGCGGCTGCACGCCGCTGGCACCGTGATGCTCGGCAAGACCAACATGGACGAGTTCGCGATGGGCTCGTCGACCGAGTACTCGGCCTACGGCCCCACGCACAACCCGTGGGACCTCGGGCGCATCCCGGGCGGCTCGGGGGGCGGCAGCGCCGCCTCGCTCGCCGCGTACGAGGCGGCGCTCGCGATCGGGACCGACACCGGCGGTTCGATCCGGCAGCCCGGCGCGGTGACCGGGACGGTCGGGGCCAAGCCGACGTACGGCGGGACGTCCCGGTACGGCCTGATCGCGTTCTCGTCGTCGCTGGACACCCCCGGCCCGTGCGCGCGGAACGTCGAGGACGCCGCGCTGCTGCACGCCGTCATCGCCGGCCACGACGAACGCGACTCCACGTCGATCCCGGCGCCCGTGCCGGACGTCGTCGCGGCGGCCCGGCTGGGCGCGACGGGCGACTTGACCGGCGTCAAGCTCGGCCTGGTGAAGGAGTTCGCCGGCGAGGGTGCGGAGCCGGGGGTCGTGGCCGTGTTCCGGGAGTCGCTCGAGGCGCTGGTCAAGCTCGGTGCCGAGGTCGTCGAGATTTCGTGCCCGCACTTCGAGTACGCGTTGCCCGCCTACTACCTGATCGCGCCGAGCGAGGCTTCGTCCAACCTGGCCCGCTATGACGGCGTCCGCTACGGCCTGCGGGTCGGCGACGACGGCACACGCTCGCTCGAGGAGGTCATGTCGCTGACCCGTGAGGCGGGGTTCGGTCCGGAGGTCAAGCGGCGCATCATCCTCGGCACGTACGCGCTGTCCAGCGGGTACTACGAGGCCTACTACGGCCAGGCGCAGAAGGTCCGTACGCTGATCACCCGGGACTTCCAGTCCGCGTTCGAGCAGGTCGACGTGCTGGTGTCGCCCACCACGCCGTTCGTGGCGTTCCCGTTCGGCTCGCGCACCTCGGACCCGTACCAGATGTATCTCGCGGACCTCTTCACGATCCCGACCAACCTGTACGGCGGCCCGGCGATCTCCGTGCCATGCGGCCTGTCCGAGGGGCTGCCGGTCGGCTTCCAGGTGATGGCCCCGACTCTGGCCGACGACCGGATGTACCGGGTGGCCGCGGCCCTCGAGTCCGCCGTTGGCACGTTCACCCCGCCGGCTCTCTAAGGAATACGGATGACGGACACGTACGAAGACGCGCTGGCGACCTATGAGCCGGTCATCGGCCTCGAGACGCACGTCGAGCTCGGCACGCGCACCAAAATGTTCTGCGGCTGCCTGACGGACTTCGGCGCTGAGCCGAACACCCAGGTCTGCCCGGTGTGCCTCGGCCTGCCCGGTTCGCTGCCGGTCGCCAACCGGGCCGGCATCGAGGCCACCATCCGCATCGGCCTGGCGCTGAACTGCACCATCGCGGCGTGGTGCCGGTTCGCGCGGAAGAACTACTTCTACCCGGACATGCCGAAGAACTACCAGATCAGCCAGTACGACGAGCCGCTGTGCGTGGACGGTTACGTCGATGTCGAGGTGGACGGCGAGACGTTCCGGATCGGCATCGAGCGGGTCCACCTAGAGGAGGACACCGGCAAGACCCTGCACGTCGGCGGCGCCACCGGGCGCATCCACGGCGCGACCGAGTCGCTGGTGGACTACAACCGGGCCGGCATCCCGCTGGTGGAGATCGTCACCAAGCCGGTGCCCGGCATCGGCGCCCGTGCCCCCGAGGTGGCCCGCGCCTACGTGACGGAG
>JBKOWB010000222.1:0-8990 GCA_046724195.1 Actinomycetota bacterium | reverse complement strand
CGGTAAGGCCGCTCAGCGCGTCGCCCGGGTCCGCCCGGGGTACGCTCCGCGCCGCCGCGTCGTCGCCGGTCAGGGCGACGCGGGCGCGGCCGGCCACCGCGGTGATCTCGTTCGCGAGCGGCCGTGCCCCCATCGCCAGCGCGGTCGCGTACGCCTGCCGGATCGCGGTCGTCGCGACCGCGCGCCGGGTCTTGCGGGCAAAGCAGGCCTCGGCCTGCCGCAGCCGCGAGTACGCCGCCGGATATGGCTGCTTGCGCCGGTCCCAGGCCGCCGCGGCGCGCGCCCACACGTCGGGGTCGGGCCGGTCCTCGATCCGGCTCAACTCGGCCGCGCACAGGTCCAGGTACGCGTCCACCACGGCCCGGACCGGGGGCGCGGCGCTGCCGATGCCGGCCGTCATCCGGTCCACCACGACCTTCAGGCGGCGTACGGCGGCCGGGTCGACCGGAACCACACCGCTCGCGTGCGCCTCCGCCTCCGCGCGCAATCCGTGCCAGGCCAGCACCCCCAGCAGGTACAGGTCGTCGGAGCGGGTCTCGGTGAGTCCGCGCTGCACGGCGGCCCGGGCCTCGGCGTGCCGGCCCTGCCACATCGCCAGCCCGGCCCGCAGCGTCAGCATCGGTAGCACGTGCCGGGCGCCGCCGCCGGCCAGCACGGTCGCGACCGCGTCCAGGTCCCGGTTGGCCGCCTCCACGTCGCCGAAGCTGACCCACAGCGAGCAGCGGGCGAGCAGCAGCTCGACGGCGTCCGCGCCGGACGGCCGGTGCCGCAACGCGGTGTCCAGCACGCGGTCGGCCTCCGCCCAATGACCCACCCGGAACAGCCCTTTGCCGGCGATCGCGAGCAGCCGCGTCTGGTACGTGCGGCCCACGCCGAGATCGGCCAGTTTCTGGGCGCCCCGACGGGCGACCAGCACACCCTCCTCGAGGTTGTTCAGCGGCCCGGTCAACAACTCGGCCAGGTGCAGGTACGCACACCCGATGTCGTCCGGGTGCCCGGAGCGCTCGGCGATGTCGACGGCGTGCCGGACGACCGCGAGTCCCTCGTCGGGATCCTCCCGGAAGGCGGCACTGAAGCCCAGCGCCGCGCTTGCCCGCACCAGGTCCCCGGTGGACCCGTCCACCTCGGCCAGCTCGAGGGCCTCCCGGGCCCGCGCGTTCGCGTCCGCGTACCGGCCCAGGTGCAGCAGGAGTTCGGCCAGGTACGCCGCCGCCATCGCCTGCTCCTTGGGGGTGCGGTCCGGCGACGCGAGCGCGAGCTCGTACTCCGTCTCCGCGGGCGCCGACCGGCCCGCCGCGGCGAGATAGCGCGCCCGGCGCAGGTGCAGCTCGCACTCGCCCGGCCCGTCCTTGCGGGCGGCGAGCTCCTCCAGCCGGGCCAGCGCGCGCTGGTGCTCGCCACATTGGTGCGCCGACTCCGCGGCGTGCCCCAGCAACTCCGTCCGGTCGCCGGAGTCGTCCGCCACCAGCTCCAGCGCCAGCGTCCAGTGGCGGTGCGCCTCGGCGAAGCCATACAACCGCTCGGCCGCGCGAGCCGCAGCGACGACCGACGGCAGCGCCCGGGCCGGCTCGCCCGCGTGCTGCCAGTAATGCGCAAGCCGGGCATGGTCGGTCGCGCGGGCCGCCTCGAGCGCCTCGGCGTAGCGGCGGTGCATTGCGGCCAGCTCGGCTGGCAGCACCTCGTTCGCCAGCACCTCGGCCACCAGGCTGTGCCGCAACGCGTAGCCGTCCGCCGCGCTGGTCACGAACCGCTGCGCGGCGGCCGCCCGGATCCCGTCGATGAGCTGCTCCTCGGGCAGCGCCAGCACCCGGGCCAGCAGCGCGTGCTCGACCGGTTCCACCCCGGCCGCGACCGCGCGCACCACGGCGTACGCGTGTGCCGGCAACTCGTCCACTCGGGACAGCAAGATCTCGCGCAGCGTGTCGGACAGCTCCACCCGGCCGTCGCGCAGGTCCCGGGACAGCTCCTCGGCCACGAACGGGTTGCCGCCGCTGCGCTTGAAGACCCGGTCCGCGTCCTCCGCCTCGACGCCCGCACCCACGATCGCGGTGACCAGCTCGAGCGTGCTGCCGCGGTCCAGCGGAGCGATCTCGATCACCCGGACCGAGCGCAACCGGCGCAACTCGGCCAGCACCCGGCGCAGCGGGTGGGTGCCGTGCAGCGACTCCGCGCGGACCGCGGCGAGCACCGAAAGCTGCAGCTCGCCCAGGCCGGCGAGCAGGTAGAGCAGCAACTGGCGGGTGCTGCGGTCGGCCCATTGCAGGTCGTCGAGGATCAGCAGGAGCCGGCGGCCGTTCGCCACCGCACGCAGGTCGCGCGACACCCGATCGAGCAGCGCGCCAGCGTCGCCGTCGGGATCGACAGGCGGCGTGGTATCGACGCGGCGTAACGCCTGCAGCACCGGGTGCAGCGGTGACGCGTCTCCGATGTCCAGACACGTACCGGAGAGGACCGCGACGCCGGAGGCGCGCATCGCGTCTGCGGTCTCGCGCAGAAGCCGGCTCTTCCCGACGCCGCTCTCGCCGGTCAGGAACACCGCCGCGGTGCCGCCGGGGCCCACATTCAGCAGTCCGGAAGAGATATCAGACAGCGTGGCGTCGCGCGCGACAAGTGGCGCCTCGTCCCCCTCGCTGGCCATGAAGGGCAGCCTAATGCGAACCCCCCTAGCACGTTGTCGTCGGTTCGGTCTGTTCTGCGTCACAAAATCGACGCGTGGTCTAGGTGTCAGAGATACGTCGTTCTGCGGATCCGCACGCCCGCTACCTACTGGCAGCGTGTCCCTCGCCAGCGCAGCGGGCTGGGCGGCGGACGGAGGCAAGTCATGACCACCACGACGACGAGAGCTCGGCGCCAGACGGTGACTGTCCTGTTCGTCGACATCGTGGGCTTCACCACTCTGGTCGATGACCTGGACTGCGAGGACGTCAGGGATCTGCAGATGGACTACTTCGGCACAGTGTCCGCGGTGGTCGGATGCGGCGGCGGAGTGGTGGAGAAATACGTCGGGGACGCGGTCATGGCCGTGTTCGGCGCGGACGAGGGGGACGGGCCGGACATCGCCGCCGCCGCGGGGGTGCGGGCGGGGTTGGAGGTGCAGGAGGCACTTCGGGGGCGCCGGCTGGCGGGCCGGTACCCCGTCCGCACCCGCGTCGGGCTGGCAACCGGCGAAGTGATCATCGATTTGGACGCGGCCCGCGACGGCGGGCACGGAATGGTCAGCGGCCGCGTGGTCAGCACCGCTGCCCGGCTGCAGGCGTACGCGCCGGACGGCACGGTGGTGGTTGACGCCGAGACCCGGCGGGTGACCGACGAGCTCATCGCTTACCAGGAACTGCCGCCGGTGGCCGTGGTCGGCAAATCGAACCCGATCGACCTCTGGCGGGCGCTGGAACCGCAGGCCGCGCTCTGCGGTACCTTTTGACCACTTTCTCCAGTCGATGTGAGGCGGCTCCCGGCTTGGCTCCCGGATCTCGTCGTAGGTGCCCGGTAGGCTCGCCGCGTCTCCGCCACCTCACTCGGGAGTAGCACCTCGTGACTGCGCAACCGGACACCTTGTACGGTGCCGACGACCTCACGCACCTCGAGGGGCTCGACGCGGTCCGCAAGCGCCCCGGCATGTACATCGGATCCACGGACAGCCGCGGCGTCAACCACCTGGCCAACGAGATCATCGACAACGCGACCGACGAGGGGGTGGCCGGGCACGCCACCGCGGTGACGGTCACGCTGCACGCCGACGGCTCGGTCCAGGTCGACGACGACGGCCGCGGCATCCCCACCGACATCAACGCCAAGTCCGGGCTCAATGGCGTCGAGCTGGTGCTGACCCGGCTGCACGCCGGCGGCAAGTTCGGCGGCTCCGGCTACAAGACCTCGGGCGGCCTGCACGGGGTCGGCGCCTCGGCCGTCAACGCGCTGTCGCTGCGCTTCGACGTCATGGTGAAACGCGACGGCAAGGTCCACGAGATCTCCTTCCAGCGCGGCGTACCGGGCGAGTTCGCCGGCCCCGATCCCAGCTCCCGGTTCCGTCCCGCGGGCGGCCTACGCCTGCTCCGAAAGATGAAACGGGGCGAGCGGACCGGCACCTCCATCCGGTACTGGTACGACGCCCGCTACTTCGAGACCGGCGCCCGCCTCGACGTGGACGCGGTCCGCGCCAAACTGCGCAACACCGCGTTCCTGGTGCCGGGCGTCGCCTACTCGCTGCGCGATGAGACCCGGCCCGAATCCACCACCGAGACGTACCACCACCCGAACGGACTCACCGAGATGGTGGAGTTCCTCAGGCCGCCCGGTGACAAGCCCGTCTCCGGCATCCTCATGGTCACCGGCGAGGGGACGTACCGGGAGAACGCGGCCGACGCCAACGGCGTCATGCAGGCGAACGTCGAGCGAGTCGCGCAGGTCGAGGTCGCGTTCCGCTGGGGTACGGGCTACGACCGCACCATCGAGTGCTTCACCAACACGATCCGTAACGTGCACGGCGGCACCCACCGTAAGGGCTTCGAACGCGCGCTGGTCCGGGCGCTCACCGATGCGATCCGCAACGTCCGCGGCCTGCTCAAGCCGAAGGAGGACGCGCCCGTCCTCGACGACGTGCTCGAAGGCATGACCGCGGTGATCCACGTCCGCGTCCCCGAGCCGCAGTTCACCTCGCAGACCAAGGACGAGCTGTCCACGGCCGGCATCACCCGGGTGGTGCAGGGCCTGGTCGAAACCCACCTCAAGGAGTGGGTCGACGGCCGCCGGACGAAGAACGAGGCCCGGACGGTCCTGCAGAAGATCGTGGACGCGGCCCGGGTCCGGCTGACCCAGAAGCAGCAGAAGGACGCGGCCCGCCGGAAGACGGCGCTCGAGGGCGCCTCCATGCCCCCCAAGCTCGTCGACTGCCGAACGACGGGCGTGGCCCAGTCCGAGTTGTTCATCGTGGAGGGCGACTCCGCATTGGGCTGTTTCACCGGCGACACGATGGTGGCATTGGCGTCCGGTCGAGCCCGTTCACTTGCAGACCTCGCCGCCGACTGGGAGCAAGGAATCACCCACCTCGGCTACACCACGAACAAAGCCGGCCGTGTGGTGATCGCGCCGCTTGTGGAGCCGCGTCTGACCAAGCGGAATAGTGTCCTGGTGCGGGTCACGGTGGACAACGGTCAGGCCGTCCGATGTACCCCGGACCATCTCTTCCGTCTCCGCGACGGGTCATATCGCCGAGCGGACGAGCTTGTGGTCGGGGACTCGCTGATGCCGCTCTACCGATCCGTCTCCGCCAAAGCCAACAGCGACAATCTCGATGGCTACGAGCGCATCTGGATGAATGACCGTGAGGAATGGGTATGCACCCATTACTTGGTGGATGCCTACAACCTCCGCCACGGACGCGACAGCACTGCTGCGGGCACGGTCCGACACCACGTCGACTGCGACAAGGATCGGTTGCTCGAGACATTCGGCGGCGACGTTGCACGCTTGCGCGAGGCAGTGAAGCTGGTAAACCATTCGGTGGTCGCCGTCGAGCGGCTTGACGAAACAGCGGACGTCTACGATCTGACCGTCGACGGATACCACAACTTTGCGCTCGAGGCAGGTTTCTTCGTCCACAACAGCGCGCGCATGGCGCGGTCCTCTGAATTCCAGGCGCTGCTGCCCATCCGCGGCAAGATCCTCAACGTACAGAAGGCAAGCCTGCAGCAGGTGCTGGACAACGCCGAGTGCTCAGCGATCGTGCAGGTGCTGGGCGCCGGATCGGGACGCACGTTCGACCTCACTGCCTTGCGGTACGGCCGAATTCTGCTGATGGCCGACGCGGATGTGGACGGCTCACACATCCGGACGCTCTTGATCACCTTGTTCGCCAAGTACATGCGTCCGGTGATCGAGGCCGGTCGGCTGTATGCAGCCATGCCCCCCTTGCACAAGGTGGTCACCAAGGGTCGTAACCCCGCGACCGTCTTCACCTACACCCAGCAGGAGATGGAGTCGACGGTCGCCCGAATGGAAAGGGCCGGCAAGACCGTGTCGAAGCCGGTTCCTCGATTCAAGGGCCTCGGCGAGATGGATGCCGACGAGCTCTGGGATACGACCATGAATCCGGCTACCCGGTCCGTTCGTCGCATTACGCTCGACGATGTCGAGCGCGCCGATGCGGTCCTTGAATTGCTGATGGGGGAGAGGGTCGAACCGCGGAAGAACTGGCTCATCGAGTCGTCCGGCCGCATCGACGAGGAAAGTATTGACGCCTGAGCGGCGTACCGGGAGGAGAGCAGCATGGCACGCCGCAAGAACGACGGCTCGCGGGTCGATCTGTCCGCCTTCGACCGCGCCGGTGCGCGCGTCGTCGACAATCCGCTGACCACCGAGGTTGAGAACTCGTATCTGGAGTATGCGTATTCGGTTATCCATTCGCGAGCGTTGCCCGACGCTCGCGATGGCCTCAAGCCAGTGCACCGCCGGATTCTGTTCTCGATGCACGAGCAAGGACATCGCCCAGATCGGCCGTACGTGAAGTCATCGCGAGTTGTCGGCGACGTCATGGGCCGTTATCATCCACACGGCGATGACGCCATTTACGATGCCATGGTCAGGCTCGCACAGGACTTCTCGCTAAACGCTCCCCTGATCGACGGGCACGGAAATTTTGGGTCCTTGGACGATGGACCGGCTGCTTCGAGGTACACCGAAGCAAGGATGTCGCGCGAGGCGATGCTGCTGGTCGGGGAGATCGGCGAGGGCACGGTCGACTTCAAGCCCAACTACGACGGCTCCGAGTCCGAGCCCAAGGTGCTGCCCGCCGCGTTCCCGAACCTGCTGGTCAACGGGACGTCCGGCATCGCGGTCGGCATGGCGACGAACATGATCCCGCACAACCTGGGCGAGGTCGTGGCGGCCGCCCGGCATCTGATCACCGAGCCGGACGCGGATCTGGACGCGCTGATGCGCTTCGTGCCGGGGCCGGACCTGCCGACCGGCGGCCAGTTGCTCGGCCTGGACGAGGTGCGGCGGGCGTACGAGACGGGGCGTGGCGTGGTGCGGATGCGCGCCCGGGCGCAGACCGGACCTCTGGAGGGCGGCCGCGGGCGGCAGGCGATCACCGTGGTGGAGCTGCCGTACGGCGTCGGCGCGGAGAAGATCATCGAGGCGATCACCGACGAGGTAAAGGGCAAGCTGATCGTGTCCGGCCCGAAGAAGGGGCAGCGGCAGGCGGCCCGGCTGCAGGGCATCGCCGACGTCAAGGACCTGACCGACCGCGAGCACGGCACCCGGCTGGTCATCGAGTGCAAGGTGGGCGTGAACCCGCAGGCTCTGCTGGCGGATCTCTACCGGCTGACGCCGCTGGAGAGCTCGTTCGGCATCAACAACCTGGTGCTGGTGGACGGGCAGCCGCAGACGCTCGGGCTCAAGGCGCTGCTCGAGGTGTTCCTGGCGCACCGCTACGAGGTGGTGACGCGGCGGACCACGCACCGGCGTACCAAGCGGCAGGACCGGCTGCACCTGGTGGACGGCCTGCTGATCGCGCTCATCGACATCGACCGGGTGGTCGCCTTGATCCGGGGCAGCGACGACGCCGCCGCGGCCAAGGCGGCGCTGATCGCGGAGTTCGGGCTGACGGACGTGCAGGCGACGTACATCCTGGACACGCCGCTGCGGCGGCTCACCCGCTTCGACCGGATCGAGCTGGAGACCGAGCAGGAGCGCTTGCGCGAGGAGATCGCGGAGCTCACCCGGATCCTCGACAACGAGGATGTGCTCAAGCAGGTCGTCTCCGACGAGTTGGCCGAGGTGGCGTCGGAGTTCGGCACCGCGCGGCGGACCACCCTGATCGACGGCGACCTCAAGGAGGTGCTCGCGGCTTCCGCGCCGGCCGGGCCGCTCGAGGTCGAGGACGACCCGTGCCAGGTGATCCTGTCGGCGACCGGGCTGATCGCCCGGACCGCCGTGGAGAGCGAAGAGGCGAGCGAGGGGCGGCGGCGCAGCGGCCGGGTCAAACACGACGCGGTACGGGCGGTCGTGCACTCCACGGCTCGCGGGCGGGTGTTGCTGGTGACCAGCACCGGCCGCGCGTTCAAGATCGATGTGCTGCCGCTGCCGGTGCTGCCGGAGCATTCCGGCACCGTGTCGGTGCGCGGCGGGATGTCGGCGTCCGAGCTGGTACCGCTGGAGAAGGGAGAGCGGGTCGTCGGCCTGGCCCCGCTCGGCGCGGCCGGGGAGGGCTCGCCGGGCCTGGCGATGGGCACCCGGCAGGGCGTGGTGAAGGTGTGCGCGCCGGAGTGGCCGGTGCGCTCCGACGAGTTCGAGGTGATCACGCTGCGGGACGGCGACGAGGTCGTACAGGCGACGTGGCTGGCCGACGCGTCCGAATCGCTGGTGTTGGTGACGTCGGACGCGTCGCTGCTGCGATTCGGCGCCAAGCTGGTGCGGCCACAGGGTCTCAAGGGCAGCGGCATGGCGGGCATCAACCTGTCCCCGGACGCCGAGGTGATCTCGTTCAACGTGGTGAACACGGCCGACCCGCAGCACGGTGATCCCATGGTGGTGACGTCGACAGGTACGCAGGTGAAGGTGACGCCGTTCGCGCAGTACCCGGCGAAGGGCCGCGCGACCGGCGGCGTCCGGGTCCAGCGGTTCCTGAAGGGGGAGTCGCGGCTGGCGGTGGCGTGGGTGGGTCCCCGCCCGGTCGGCACCAGCAACACCGGCGATCCGGTGGAGCTGCCCGCTCCGGACAACCGCCGCGACGGCTCCGGCGAGGCCGTCCTGATGGGCCCGCAGATCGTCGGCCACCTGATCGAACGCGACTGACCACCCGAGCGGTCGGGCGGTGCCCGTAAGCCGGCCATCGGCCGTGCCCGCCACGCCGGCCGTCGGCTGTACGCGGCGCGCCCGCCGCGGGGGCTGCCCAGTACGGCCGGGTGAGCCGGCCGGTGAGGCCGGTGGCCGGACAGGGGCTGCTCGCTACGCCCGGGCGCCGGCCGAGGCAGCTGCGCCCGGCCCGGGAG
>JBKOWB010000411.1:0-3431 GCA_046724195.1 Actinomycetota bacterium | reverse complement strand
TACGCTGATGAGGGCGACACCCACATACCCGGGTGTCGCGACTTCGGGAGTGCTGGGGGTAAGGGTCCGTGGCCGACACGCAGGCGAGCGCCGAGCGCAGGCGGGTATTGATCGCCGAGGACGAGGCGCTCATCCGGCTGGACCTGGCCGAGATGCTCGTGGAGGAGGGCTACGACGTCGTGGGCGAGGCCGGCGACGGCGAGACCGCCGTACGTCTGGCCGAAGATCTCTCGCCGGACCTGGTGATCCTCGACATCAAAATGCCGATCATGGATGGCCTGGCGGCCGCGGAGCGGATCGCCGGTGGCCGGATCGCTCCCGTGGTGATCCTCACGGCGTTCAGCCAGCGCGATCTCGTGGAGCGCGCGCGGGCGGCCGGGGCGATGGCCTACCTGGTGAAGCCGTTCCAGAAGTCGGACCTCGTGCCGGCGATCGAGATAGCGCTCTCGCGGTATTCCGAGATCGCGGCGCTGGAGTCCGAGGTGGCCGGGCTGACGGACCGGCTGGAGACGCGCAAGTCGGTGGAGCGCGCCAAGGGCGAGCTGATGACCAAGTACGCGATGACGGAGCCGCAGGCGTTCAAGTGGATCCAGCGCACGGCGATGGATCACCGGATGACGATGCGGGAGGTCGCGGACCGGATTCTGGCCGAGCGGGAGGAGTCCGAGGGCACGTCGCAGGCCTGACCGTCGATCGTCGTGAAGCGCCTGATGTAACACCTTCTCCGTCGAGAAGGTCACCCCACGTAACGGTTCGGTGAAAGGCCGTTCGAAGTCTTACTCCAAGCCCGGTATCTGGGATAACGTCCGGCCCCATGACGGGCGCAGCTGTGTCGTGCCGGTGCGCAAGTGCCAATCGACCTGCGGTGGCTCGGTGGGTTCGGTATGGAGGAGGGTTCCAACCTTGAGGCACGTCCTCGCACGAGCCATCGGCGGTGTGGCCGTCATCGGCCTCATCGCCGGTGCCGCTGCATGTAACCAGTCCAGCGGTGGCGGCGGCAACGCGGGCGGTTCGAACTGCGGCTACAAGCTCGCATTCTTCGGCGCCCTCACCGGGTCTGCTGCCAACCTTGGTGTCAACATCGAGCAGGGCTTCGAGCTGGCCGTCGACCAGTACAACACGAAGAAGGGCTCGACCTGCATCACGGTCGCGAAGTTCGACTCGCAGGGCGACCCGGGTGTGGCGCCCGGTGTGGCGCGCCAGCTGGTGACGGACAAGAAGATCCTCGGCATTGTGGGGCCGCCGTTCTCCGGCGAGTCCGAGGCCGCCGACCCGATCTTCGAGGCGGCCGGCATCCCGACGATCACGCCGTCGGCGACCCGGGTGTCGCTGTCCGCCCACGGCTGGAAGGTGTTCCACCGCGCGGTCGCGAACGACGCCTCCCAGGGGCCGGCGGCCGGTAACTACATCAAGAACACCCTGAAGGCCGCGAAGGTCTTCGTGGCGGATGACCAGTCGGCGTACGGCGCGGGCCTGGCCGACGAGGTGAAGAAGACGGTGGGCGCCGCTGTGGTCGGCACCGACAAGACCGAGGCGGACGGCAAGCAGACCGACTTCTCGGCGACCGTGCAGAAGGTCGTGGGCAGCGGGGCGACCGTGATGTTCTACGGCGGCTACTACCAGAACGCCGGCCTGATCCGCAAACAGCTCACGGCCGCGGGTTGGAAGGGCACACTGGTCGCCGGCGACGGCGTGAAGGACCCGGGCTTTGCCAAGGCGGCGGGCAACGTTGCCGCGGTGGGCTCGGTTGTGACCTGCCCGTGTTCCCCGCCGGAGAAGGCGGGCGGCACGTTCGTCACCGACTACAAGGCGAAGTGGAACACCGACGCCGGCACCTACTCCGACGTGGCGTTCGACGCGGCCAACATGCTCCTGGCCGGCCTCGACGCGGGCAACACGACGCCGGAGAAGATGAACACCTACCTGTCGACGATCGACTACAAGGGCATCGCGAACGAGTACAAGTTCACCCCGACCGGCGAGCTGGACCCCAGCCTGATCAAGGTGTGGACCTTCAAGTTCGACAAGTCGGGCAACACGATTGCCGACCAAGAGGTTCCGACCGCCTGATCGAAGGCTGTAAGTCTCAGTAGGGACGGTGTGGCCGGAAGATGTCCGGCCACACCGACCTCTTCGTATCAGGAGCGCCTCGTGAACTTCTCCGGTCTGATCAACGACTTCGGGCCGCTCACCATTACCGGCCTGGCCCAGGGCGCGATCATCGCGCTCTTCGCGCTCGGTTACACCCTCGTGTACGGCGTCCTGCGCCTCATCAACTTCGCCCACTCCGAGGTCTTCCTGCTCGCCACGTATGCGTGCCTGATTCTGTGGGGCGTGTTCGGGTTGGACCAGAACTCGGCGACGCCGGCGACGGGCGCGGTGATCGGCTTCCTGTTGCTGGGTCTGCTCGCGGCGATCGTTGTCTCCGGCCTCACCGCGCTGGGTGTCGAGCTCGTCGCGTACCGCCCGTTGCGTAGGCGGAACGCGCCGCCGCTGGCGTTCCTGATCACCGCGATCGGCGCGTCGCTGTTCATGTCCGAGACCGTTGGCGTCATCACCCACCGCAATATTCGGGGCGTGCCGCCGCTGATCCGGCCCGCGGACGTCTTCGTGATCGGCAACACGCACGTGACGAATCTGCAGCTTCTGATCATCGTGCTGGCGCTCGGGATGATGTTCGTGCTGGACCGGTTCATCAACCGGTCCCGGCTGGGCCGGGGTATCCGTGCGGTGGCGCAGAACCCGGACAGTGCGGCGCTGATGGGCGTCAACAAGAGCCGGGTGATCTCGCTGGTCTTCCTGCTCGGTGGGCTGATGGCGGGCATCGCCGCGGTGATGTATGACCTGAAGATCGGGGTGACCCGCTTCGACGCCGGCTTCCTGTTGGGCATCGAGGCGTTCACCGCGGCGGTGCTGGGTGGCATCGGCAACCTGCGGGGCGCGCTGGTGGGCGGCCTGCTGCTGGGCTTGCTGCAGAACTACGCGGCGGGCCTGTTCGGCACGCAGTGGTTGCACGCGGCGTCGTTCGTCGTGCTGGTGTTGATCCTGCTGGTTCGGCCGACGGGCCTGCTGGGTGAGTCTCTGGGAAGGGCGAGGGCATGACCGAGTGCACCGAGCGCAGCGAGGGCCGCGAGGGCATGCCTAATCAGGCAAGGGCCATGACCGAGTGCACCGAGCGCAGCGAGGGCCGCGAGGGCAGCGAGGGCCGCGAGGGCATGCCCGAGGAGGCAAGGCCATGACGACAGAAGCGAGTACGACGGGTCAGGGCGCGAGCACGACCGGGCGGCAGCGGAACCGACGCTCGTCCGGTGGTTTGCGGGGCTGGTTCGGTCGGCAGCCGGTGCTGGTGCGGGCCGTGATCATCGTCGTGGTGGTGGTGGGTGCCTACCTGCTGCCGTACCTGGGCCAGGTGCCCTTGGTCGGTCCGCAGC
>JBKOWB010000258.1:0-6827 GCA_046724195.1 Actinomycetota bacterium | reverse complement strand
GCAAGCAGAGGTACGCCGTGAGCAGGCCCGCAGGGCGGCGGCCCGCCGGGAAGCCCAGCGGCGTCTTGCGGCCCAGAAGGAGGCGGTGCGCCGCGTGGCGATGGGCCTGGACCGCGACCCGTCCGACATGCCGGCGGTCGCGGGACAACACCCGCGCCGTCGACAGCGCCCGCTCCGCGGCCAAGCGCTCGGTCGCGTCGTACCGGCGGACCAGCGCCGGCGCGAGAGCGAGCAACCCGGCCGCGGCGAGGACGGCGAGGAGCACCGAGGTCGGCACCCTCACCCCTCCCGTCAGCCTCGGCGGCATCCCGAGGTCAGCGCGGCAGAAGCCGGGCACGGACGGGCACCGCAAGTCCTAATCTCTCCGAGGCTACGGGCGGTAGCTGCGGAAGCTCGCGCGGCGCGCCGGTACGGTCGCGTCCTCATGATCGTCTAAAGGTCCGGATCACTTCGTGCTCGTACGCAGTCTGCGCCACCTGGCGACCAGGCCGCCCTCGCCGGCGACGTCCTCGCTGGTCATGGCGTACCCGAGGTGGTCGCGCCAGCTGCCGTCGATGTGCATGTAGCGCGGGTGGTATGCCTCCTCGCGGAAGCCGAGCTTCTCCACCACCCGCCGGCTGGGCAGGTTTTCGGGCCGGATGTTGACCTCGATGCGATGCAGGCCGCCGGGCCCGAACGCGTGGTCCACGGCGAGGGCCAGCGCGGTCGGGATGACGCCCTGGCCGGCGACCCGGGAGTCCACCCAGTAACCCACGTACGCGGAACCGAACGCCCGCCGCACGATGTTGCCCAGGTTGAGGTGCCCGACGAGCCGTTCGTTGCCACGCTGGTCGCGCAGGCAGACGGCGAACGGCATGCTCTCGCCGCGCCGAGCGGCGCGCTTCATGTCCCGGTAGACGTAGAAATAGGCGCGCGGCGAATTCATCTCGGCCCACGGCCCAGGCGGCGCCGACTCCCACGGCGCGAGCCACTTCTGGTTCGCGATGCGGACCTCGGACCACGCGCGCGCGTCGCTGCGGCGGTAGGGCCGCAGCAGCACCGGGCCATCCGCCAGGACGGCGGGCCATCCGGGCGCGGACCCCAGCATCATCGCCTCCGGTCGAGCAGCAAGACATCCACGGTCGACCCGGCCGCGGCCGCGGTGACCCGCTCGCCGAGGACCAGCAGGCCGTTGGCTTCGGCGAGGCCGGAGAGAGTGTACGGCCCACCGGCGAGCGGCTGCACCGTATAGCCCCCACCGCGCCGCTCGGCCACGTGCGCCGGCCGGAACTCGCGAAGGCCGCCCGGGGACGACACCGTCTCCAGCAGGTGCGCCTTCACGCTGGGCCGGAACACCGGCTCGGCCCCAGCCAGCAGCTGGATCACCGGCCGGGCCAGCACCTCGAAGCCGATCAGCGCGGCACCGGGCTCGCCGGGCAGGCAGACCACGGGCACCTCCTCGCCGCCGACCGTGCCGAAGCCGAGCGAGCTGCCAGGGCAGAGCGCGACGTCGGTGAACTCGACGGCGCCGCGGCCGTTGTCGCGCCGGGAGAGGACGCGACGCAACATGTCGCCGGGTCCCGTACCGGTGCCGCCGGTCGTGATGATCAGGTCGGCCCGCAGCGTCTGGTCTTCGAGGAGCCCCCGCAGCCCCTCGGGGTCGTCGTCGCAGATCCCGATCCGGTACGCCAGCGCGCCGGCCTCGACCGCGGCGGCGGTGAGCGCGTGCGAGTTGGCGTCCACCACCTGTCCCGGCTGGCTGGGCCGGCCCACGTCGACCAGTTCGTCGCCGGTGGCCACGACCACCACGCGCGGGCTGGCCCGGACTACGACGTGCCCGATACCGGACGCGGCGAAGACGGCCACCATCGCCGGGGTCACGTACGCCCCGGCGGGGGCGAGTACCTGACCCACCGGCAGTTCGTCGCCGGCCCGGCGGACGCCCGAACCGCGCCTGGGGGCGTGCAGGATCTCCACGGCCGCCATGCCCTGATCGGTCCAGTGGACCGGCACGACCACGTCCGCGCCGATCGGCAACGGCGCCCCGGCGGCCACCGAGAAGCAGGTGCCGGGCGTGAGCCGTACCGGCCGCCAGCTTGCGGCGCCGAGGTCGCCGACCACGTTGAGGCGCACGGGCCGCGGCCCGCCCTCGAACCGGCCGAACGACGGGTGCGACCCGATCCGGCCGGCCGCGGCCAGGTCCTCCCACCTGGCCGCGTAGCCGTCGATCGCCGCCTGGTCGAACGCGGGGAACGGATGCGGCGCGAGCACATCCACGGCGAGGACGTTGCCGTGCGCCTGGGTGAGGTCGAGGTCGAGCGGAGGCAGCGCCCGCAGCCTGCGCAGCACGCTGCCCAGGTATTCGGCGAGGGGCATCAGCTCGTTGGCGGCCGCCTCGGCGTCGGCCGTAGCGGTCATCCTTGCGGGCTCCTCACGAATTCGTCCAGCCATTGGCGGAACTCCGCGCCGAGGTCGGGACGCTTGACGGCCAACTGGACGACCGCCTGCAGGTAGCCCAGCGGCATCCCCGTGTCGTACCGAAGTCCCCGGTAGATGATCCCGTGCACCGGGGTCCCGTCGGCCAGAAGCTGGGCCATCGCATCGGTCAGCTGGATCTCGCCGCCACTGCCCGGTTTGGTGTTCTGGATCGCATCGAAGATGGACGGGGGCAGGATGTAGCGGCCGAGGACCGCCAGATTGCTGGGCGCGTCCTCGGGCGACGGCTTCTCGACCAGGCCGGTCACCTCGAGCACATCGTCGCCGAATGTGGACGGCGACACAGATGCGATCCCGTACCGGGAGGTCTCGGACTGATCGACCTCGATGAACGCGAGCACGATGCCGCCGGTCTGGGCTTGCAGGTCGAGCATCGACGGCAGCAGCGGCTCGTCCACATCGACGAACTCGTCGCCGAGCAACACGGCGAACGCGCTGTCGCCGACGTGCGACGCCGCCACACCGACCGCGTGGCCGAGCCCGAGAGGTTCGCCCTGCCGGCACGTGTAGATGTCGGCCAGTTCGCTTGTCCGGCGCACCTCGGCCAGCCGTTCGAAGTCGCCCTTCTCCTCGAGCCGGGCCTCCACCTCCGGGCGCCGGTCGAAATGATCCACCATGGAGGTCTTGCCGCGCCCGGTGATGAGCAGGACATCGGTGATGCCCGCGGCCGCGGCCTCCTCGACGATGTACTGCAGCACCGGCCGGTCCACGACCGGCAACAGCTCCTTGGGTACGGCCTTGGTGGCCGGCAGGAATCGGGTCGCCAGTCCGGCCGCCGGAATCACAGCCTTCACCGCTCGGCGGCCGTTCGCGCGCGCGTTGGTCGTCATCTGAGTGGTCACCGCACCTTCGCTCGGATTGTGCCCGGACATGTCGCGAGACTATCGGCCGCGGCCCCGCCGCGGCGGTTGTGGCCCGCCCGGCGTGGCCACTGCCCGGTCGAGTTGCCCATCCGGTACGGCACCCGAAACCGCCGATCGGGCCATGTCGTCCGGGTTGGCGGCAGTACGGGCCTCGTCCGGCGTTCCGCAACTGCCGGCGCGCGGCCCCGATCGCCATCCGTACCGTGGTGGCGGCGGGTAGTGCCGCTCGACCGTCCGGTCTCGGCTCGCGGTGGCCACCGTCATGCGAACGGCGAAGGATCCGAGCTGGAGTGATGCTGACATCGTGTGCCCCGTTCGTCGGTTTTAGAAAGGAGGTGTTGCATGCCGGATTTCGCCCGTGACGCGGAAGGACGCCGAGCCGCCAAGATTGCGTTGCGCGATCGGTTGTTCGCAGCTCGTAGATCGATGACGGCGTCCGACCGCCAGTCGGCCTCCGCGTCCCTCCAGGCCACACTTCTTGCTCTGGTACGGGCACAGCAGCCGTCAACGATCGCCGCCTATGTACCGATGGGCTCGGAACCCGGCGGATCCGACCTACCGTCGGTGCTCGCGTCCGCCGGCCGCCTTCTCCTGCCGGTCCTACTGGACAGCGGCGATCTCGACTGGGCTGCCTACGAAGGGTCGTTGTCGACAGGACCGCGCGGTCTGCGCCAGCCCACCGGGGAACGGCTCGGCGCGGATGCCGTCCGCGAGGCTTCGCTGGTCATCGTGCCCGCGGTGGCAGTCGATCGGTCCGGGGTCCGCCTCGGCCGGGGCGGCGGCTCCTACGATCGCGTGCTCGCCCGGCTGGATCGGGTCACGCTGACCGTGGCGCTGCTTTACGACGGCGAGTTGGTCGATTCCGTCCCAGCCGAGCCGCACGACCGCACGGTCCAGGCCGTCATTACGCCGAGCGGCGGTCTCTCGCCAAGCCGAGTCGTCTCGCGCTAGCCCGAACCTTGTCAGCCTCGCGCTGGCCGAACCTCCGAGTGGACGAATTGACCTCCCATGGCGCAACATTGGCACTCGAAGCTGGCGAGTGCCAGACGCGGAGTGATCCGGAGGACCAGTGCCCACCTACCAGTACACGTGCACCGAGTGCGGCCAGCGGCTCGAAGCCGTGCAATCCTTCTCCGACCCGGCGCTGACCGATTGCCCGAATTGCCACGGCAGGCTTCGGAAGGTCTTCAACTCGGTCGGCATCGTGTTCAAGGGTTCGGGCTTCTATCGCAACGACTCCCGGGCGGGGAACGGCGCATCCTCCGACGTCAAGGCCGAGTCGACAAAGCCGGAGTCGGCGCCGGCCTCCCCCGCCGCCTCCTCGTCCTCGGCGTCCTCCACGTCGCCTTCGTCCTCGACGCCTACCAGCGCCAAGGCAGCCCCAGCGCCCGCCTAGCTCGACGCTCGCCTTGCGGAGGATGCCATAGCAGATCGACGGCGTGCCGTCGGGTTATCCACACGCCCGGGTTATCCACAGGGCGCTCGCCCGGGACTGTCGTTTCCGCCTAGCGTCCTGCTCGATCGGCGCCTGGACCGCGGCGCCGGCGGATCGAGGAGGCGCTGGTGCCCGCACCCCCACGGCTGGCCCGCAGGCGCACTGAGCCCCGGCTCGACCCGATCCGCTGGCGCCGCCCGGGCCGCGGCACGCTCGTACGGCTGATCGCCGTCGCCGTCCTGCTGGCCCTGGGCGCGATGGTGTCCTGGTCGCGACCCCAGAGATGCGCCCCACCGCCGCATGCGGCCGCGTGGCCTCGGACGCCCGCACCGAACGGCACCGCCTGCGCCCACGGCTCCGATCCCTTCGGCCGCCCCTGCCCGAAGGGCGGGTTGGCCGTGTCGCCCGGTAAGGATGCACCTGCCGTGCCGCACGGAAGTGTGGGCGTCCCGGTGCGGTTGGCCGAACCGACCGCCCTCACCCTTGTGCGCCCCGGCGACATGGTCGACCTGCTGAGCATGGACGAGACCGGCCACGGCGCGACACCGGTCGCATCTGCCGCGCTGGTCTTGGGCGTCACCGGAGCAGACGAGCCAACCGCCGGCGGCCTGCTGCTCGCCCTACGGCCGGCCGAGGCGGAGAAGGCCGTCGCGGCTCAGGGCCGCGGCTTCGCCGTGTTGATCCGCCCCGACTGACTGGAGTTGCCACTCGGTCGTAGCGCGGATGGGCCGGCGATGACGCGATGCCACGCCGCCTCGGCTGCGCTGTCGCGGGGCACCCGCCGGTCTCAGGCGGCGGCGTCTTCCCGGCGGCGGGCCTGGCAGTCGGGGCACAGGCCCCAGAAGGTGACCTCGGCCTCGTCCACCTCGAAGCCGTGCTGCGTACCTGGATCGATACACGGCCGGTCGCCGACCGCGCAGTCCACATCCTCGATCGCGCCGCAGCTTCGGCACACGATGTGGTGGTGGTTGTCGCCGACCCGCGCCTCGAAACGCGCCGGGCTGCCGGCAGGCTCGATCCGCCGGGCCAGGCCAGCGCGGGACAGCGCCCCCAGCACGTCGTACACGGCCTGCGTCGATACCGAGTCGAGGCGGACCCGCACCTGCCGGGCGATCTCGTCGACCTCGAGGTGGCCGCCCTGGGTCAGCACGTCCAACACGGCGAGCCGCGGCCGGGTGACCCGCAGGCCGGCCATGCGCAGCAACTCTTCACCGGTGGACATCGGTCAATGACAGCACGCGCTAGCCGGAACCCTCAACCTGACGACCGCTGGGGCACGATTTCGGAACATCGCCGGGTGCACTGAACCGGAGTGGTGATCGGCGCGTACGCGCATGCAGGAGATCTTTGCGGCGTCAGACAACACCATGCTGGCGCGCCCCGCTTGCGTGATCAAGGAGACGCCAGTGTTTGACCAGATAGGTGGCCTTCCGGTCCACGTCCTCGTGCTGCACGCCGCCGTGGTGTTGATCCCGCTGCTCGCCCTCGGCGCCATCGTCTACGCGGTAGTTCCGCGGTGGCGATCACGGATCGGGTGGGCCGTTCTCCTGCTTGCGATCGTCGCGCCGGTCTGTGCATTCGTCACCCGTGAGTCCGGCCTGAAGTTCTATAACCGGGTCGTCGGTCGGGGAGTCAGCGCGAAGGGCCGCGAGCTTCTCGACCAGCACATGCACTTCGGTACGCGGACCATGTGGTTCGCGATCGCGCTGGGCGTCGTCACGCTGGTCATGGTCGTCGCGACGCTACGGCGCCCCCGCACGTCGCTACCTCGGGTCGCCGACATCGGACTCGGCGTGATCATGGTGGCGCTGGCCGCGATCTCCGGGTATTACGTGTTCCGGTCAGGTGACTCGGGCGCGCACGTCGTCTGGGGCACGTATTGACCGATCGCGGGGCTTCCGGCCGTCATGTGGGGTGGCGGCCGGGACCGCGCGTTCCGGCTAGTAGATCGCTCGCGCGCAGAGCAGGCACATGAGGATCACGGCAATCGCGGCCGCCACGAGCCCGATGCCGTAGGTGACGGTCTTCGCCGACCCCTCTTCCTCGTCGAGAGC
>JBKOWB010000154.1:0-4646 GCA_046724195.1 Actinomycetota bacterium | reverse complement strand
GTGCCGGAGAAGTCCTCAATGGGACTGATCTCTTCGAGGATCTCTGCGAGGCCCGAGTGGGCATGCGGGTCGTCCGTCGATCGGGCCTGCCAAGCCTCATTCCCGACAAGCCAGTCGAAAGACTCCGTCTGGATGGCGAGGAGGTTGGGAACCTCAAGTTGCTCGGTGATCCTGCCGAATGAAATACGGCGGGGAGCGTAAGCGCTCGACGTACGACTGGTCTTCGCAGGGCGGGAAGCTGCCAAGATGCGTCCTTCCGAGGACCGGTGCTGCTGATGCGGCTGAGCTGCGGTATGCAACTGTTTGCGCTGCTTACTGGTCTGGGCACTCCAATGGACCCCCCAGGATAGTTATCCTGGCAGGGCTCCAGACAGAAGGCAGCGCAAACTAGCAGTGTAGCCGCTCGGCTAACCGCTGTCCAGCCCTCACCGGCGGGGCGCTGCGGAACGGTCCCCGCGGCCTCCGACCTGCGCCTCTCGGGCCGGTGCCTCGTGCGGGGCCGCTCAGAACGCGGCGTCTCTCTCGGTGCCCTCCGCGGGTGGTGATGCCCGCGGTTGAGCTGTCGCAAGCGCGGAAACTTGCTGATGTCAGCGTGCCTGTCCTGAGACACACAGTCAAGGGCTGAGCCATGTGTCGGACACGTGCCGTCGCCTGGCGGAGGCGGCATAGCGACCATAGCGGACGAAAAGCATGCGCTGTTGGTCTTCGTCGATCGTCTACCGGACCGCAACCAAACCGCTCCCGACCTGCGGAGACGCCGAAGGCGGAGACCCCAGTGGGCCTCCGCCTTCGAATTCGCTTCAGATCACTTGAGCGACACCTTGGCGCCTTCGCCCTCGAGCTTGGCCTTGGCGGCCTCGGCCTTCTCCTTGTTGACACCCTCGAGGATCGCCTTGGGTGCGGCCTCGACGGCGTCCTTGGCCTCCTTGAGGCCCAGGCCGGTCAGCTCGCGCACGACCTTGATGACCTGGATCTTCTTGCCGCCGTCCGCCTCGAGGACGACGTCGAAGGAGTCCTGCTCCGGAGCCGCCTCGGCGACCGGAGCGGCGGCGCCGCCCTGCGGGGCGACGGCGACCGGAGCGGCCGCGGTGACGTCGAAGACCTCTTCGAACTGCTTCACGAACTCCGACAGCTCGATCAGCGTCATCTCCTTGAACGCGTCGAGCAGCTCGTCGGTGCTGAGCTTCGCCATGTCTGGCAACCTTTCATCGTCTGTCATGGCGTGTCCTCCTGGCCCTCGCTGCGCTCGGTGCAGTCGGCCACGCCGGTGTCTGTCATGGCGTGTCCTCCCGGCCCTCGCTGCGCTCGGTGCAGTCGGCCACGCCGGTGTCTCTGTTGGTTGGTGAGTCATCTCCGCGCGGGCGCTCAGGCCTCTGCGGAACCGTCCTTCTCGCGCTTCTCCTGCAGAGCGGCCGCTAGGCGCGCGACCTGTGCCAGAGGCGCCTGGAACAGGGCCGCCGCCTTGGTCAGGTTGCCCTTCATGGCGCCGGCCAGCTTGGCCAGCAGTACCTCGCGGGACTCGAGGTCGGCGATCTTGCTGACCTCTTCGGCCGTGATGGCCCGGCCCTCGAAGACCCCGCCCTTGATGATCAGAACGGGATGGGTCCTGGCGAAGGTACGAAGGCTCTTGGCCGCCTCGACCGGGTCGCCGCTGACGAAGGCGAGCGCGGTAGGACCGGTGAACAGCTCGTCGAGGCCCTCGATGCCCGCGTCGGTCGCCGCCCGCTTGGCGAGCGTGTTCTTCGACACGGAGTACTTGGTCTGGCCGCCCAGCGAGCGCCGCAGCTCGGTGATCTCCGCGACCGTGAGGCCGCGGTACTCGGTCAACACGGTGGCCGACGAGTTCCGGAAGTGATCCGTGAGCTCGGCGACGGCAGCGGCCTTGTCGGCCCGGACCGGCTTGTCCGCCATGTCCCTCCTCTCTCAATGCTCGGCCGCCGGCCGTGAGAGGGCCCGAGAAAGAGGAACGCCCCGGGCGCAGGGCGCACGGGGCGGGCAGGACGCGCAGACGCACGGCCGGTGATCGCTACCGTTCTCCCTACGCGGGCCGCCCGCAAGCTGCGGGACCTTCGACCGCGACATCCGTCACGGCGACCAGCGGTCTGTGGGTGGAACTTCGATAAACAACAGTACGCGGCACCCCTCCCCGCCACCAAATTGGCCCTACCCCGGGGGCGGGCCGCGGACACGAAAGAGCCCCCGGTACGCCGGGGGCTCTTCGCGTGCTGGCGGCCGTCAGGCCTGGACGCTCTCGCGCAGGTTCTTCACGACGTTCGGGTCGACCGGCACGCCGGGGCCCATCGTCGTGGTGACGGTGACCTTCCTGAGGTACTTGCCCTTCGCGGCGGACGGCTTGGCCCGCAGGACCTCGTCGAGGACCGCCGCGTAGTTGTCGACCAGCTGGCTCTCGGAGAACGAGGCCTTGCCGATGATCAGGTGCAGGTTCGAGTGCTTGTCGACCCGGAACGTGATCTTGCCACCCTTGATGTCGGACACGGCCTTGGTCACGTCCATGGTGACGGTGCCCGTCTTCGGGTTCGGCATGAGGCCGCGAGGGCCCAGGATCCGAGCGATACGGCCGATCTTGGCCATCTGGTCGGGCGTGGCGATCGCGGCGTCGAAGTCCAGCCAGCCGCCCTGGATGCGGGCCACGAGCTCGTCGGTGCCGACCTCGTCGGCGCCCGCCGCAACGGCCTCCTCCGCCTTCGCGCCCTGCGCGAAGACGATCACTCGGGCGGTCTTGCCGGTGCCGTGCGGGAGGTTGACCGTGCCACGGACCATCTGGTCGGCCTTGCGAGGGTCGACGCCGAGGCGCATCGCGACCTCGACGGTGGCGTCGAACTTGGTGGGGCTCGTCTGCTTCGCGAGTTTGATGGCGTCGGCGGGCTCGTAGAGCTTGCTGTGGTCGATGAGCTCCGCTGCCTTGCGGTAGTTCTTACCGTGCTGCATGTTCTCTTGTACTCCTGTGGTTGATGGCGGGGCGCGCGGTTTCGCGCCCCTCCCACTGACGTGCGGTGTCCTGCTAGATCTTCGCGACCTGGTTGAAGTTCAGCTCGACCGGCGTCTCCCGGCCGAAGATGGACACCAGAACCTTCAACTTCTGCTGGTCGGCATTAATTTCACTGATCGAGGCCGGCAGCGACGCGAAGGCGCCGTCGGTGACGGTGACCGAGTCGCCCACCTCGAAGTCCAGCACCCGGACTTCTGGCTTCGCCTTCTTCTCCTCGGCCTCAACCGCGGGGGCCAGCCACTTCAGCACCTCGTCCAGCGACAGGGGCGCCGGACGGTCGACCCGGTCGGTGGCACCCACGAAGCCGGTGACGCCGGGGGTGTTGCGCACACAGGAGTAGGACTCCGGGGTGAGGTCCATGCGGACCAGGATGTAGCCCGGGAAGACCTTGTTCTGCACCTGCAGGCGCTTGCCGTTCTTGACCTCGACCTCTTCGCGCGTCGGCACCTCGACCTGGAAGATGTAGTCCTCCATGTCGAGGCTCGTGATGCGGGTCTCGAGGTTGGCCTTGACCTTGTTCTCGTACCCCGCGTACGAGTGCACCACGTACCAGTCGCCCGGTGCGTACCGCAGCTTCTGCCGCAACTCGGCAACTGGGTCGTAGTCCTCGTCCGCCTGGGGGTTCTCGTCCGCCGCGAGGGCGGGAGCCTCTTCGGTACCGGCGGCCTCGACCGACTCGTCGTTTACCGCCTCGGTCTCCGCGGACAGCTCGTCCGCGATCGGGGCGGTCTCGTCGTCGTACTCAGGCACGCTCGCTCACTTCCATGATTTCTTTACTAGTTGCCGAAGCTGAACAGGACCGCCTTGGCGAACCCGTAGTCCAGCAGCGCCACGATCGCGGTCACGACAGTGACGAACGCGATCACGACGCCCGTGTAGGTCAGCAGCTCCTTACGCGTCGGCCAGATGACCTTACGCAGCTCGGCGATGACCTCGCGGACGAAATCGCCGATGCGCCCGAACAGGCCGAAGCGACGGACCTCCCGCTTCGCCTTGGAGCTTTCGGAGCTGGTCTTGCGCTCGCGGATCGCCGTGCCGCCGCGGCTGACCGGCTCGTCGTCCGGTTCGACGTCGTCGTCGGGTACGTCGCCGTCGGCGATGGCGTCCTCGTACACCTCGTCCTCGGGGCGGTCGCCCGCGGCGTCGTCACCGGGTCGCTTCCTCGCCACTTCGCCCTCTTCCGTCGTCGATGGTTGTGGTCCCTCGGCGTGTTGTGATCCGACGCCGGGTCGTTCGGGCCGCGCTCCGGCTCGGGCACGTCTGGGTTACGCAGGGGTGACAGGACTTGAACCTGCAGCCTGCGGTTTTGGAGACCGCTGCTCTGCCAATTGAGCTACACCCCTATGCAGGGGTGTCCGACCCTGCTCTTGGCATGCAAGTGCAGAGGCCATTGCCCCACGGCGCACCAGTGTACGGGTCCGCCGTTCAGTTTCCCAACCCGCCCCTACCGCTTACGGATCGTGGCCTGGGCCAGGGACAAGACCTTCTCGCCCTGGCAGGTGGCGGTCAGGTTCAGCCGGGTGAGGCCGTCCTCGGTCACCTCCTTGACCACGCCCGAAACCTCGACCTCGGTGCCTTCGTCAGTGTCCGGCACCGGGACCGGCCGGCTGAACCGCACACTGAGCTCGACCACCGC
>JBKOWB010000069.1:0-7765 GCA_046724195.1 Actinomycetota bacterium | reverse complement strand
CCGCGAACCATGATGTCGCCGGAGGTCACCGTGAGGTCGACCGTCCCAATGCCGGTCAAGCCCACATCGCCGGAGTGCAGGACGCCGGTGACCGCGACGCCGGCGGGCGCCTGGATCTCGTACGACACGCTGCAGTTATGGCCGCAGCGGGTGTCGATGTGCAGCACGCTCCCGACCATCCGGTAGCTCGGGCCCGGGTCCGTACCGTGCTCGATCACTCGCTTGATGGAAGTCGCCGTGGCGGCCGACGTCGTCACGATGACGTCGCCGCTGCCGCCGTCGATGGCGATCTCGGTGACCTTCGCCTTCTCGGTGTCGTTGAAGGTCAGCCGTGCGCCGATCCCGGAGCAGCCGGCCAGCGCGGCCGTCGTTGCGGCGATGAGCATGACGGCGCCGGCGCGCCGGACCAGTGTCGGGGTCATGCCCCCGACGCTAGGGGTCCTCGCGGCGGCCCCGCCATCGGTTCTCCCACCCAGGCATCCCCGAGAAAACCCTGAGATCGCCTCGGGGACGTGGAGGCCAGGACAGCGTGACCGGTGGGGGAATGTCGTAGGGAGCGGGCAGAATGACGTGGTGCCCGCCGGATACCGACGCCAGCTCTACCGCGACGACGCGGTCGTGCTGCGCGTGCAGAAACTCGGCGAGAGCGACCGGATCATCACGTTGCTGACCCGCCGTCACGGCCGTCTGCGGGCGGTCGCCCGGGGAGTGCGCCGCACGACGTCCCGTTTCGGTGCGAGGCTGGAGCCGTTCGGACACATCGACCTGCAGCTCGCCGGCTCGCCCGAGGGTGTCGGCAGCTCGCTGCACTCGGTGAGCCAGGTCGAGGCGGTCGCCCTCTACGGCAAGGCGTTCCTCGACGACTACCCCCGCTACACGGCCGCCAGCGCGATCGCGGAGACCGCGGAGCGGCTCACCCCGGTCGAGCGCGAGCCGTCGCTGCGGCTGTTCCAGCTCACGCTCGGCGCGCTCAAGGCGCTGGCGGCCGGCGAGCACGCCGGCGGCCTGGTGCTGGATGCCTATCTGCTGCGCGGCATGGCCGTGGCCGGCTGGGCGCCGGCGCTGACCGAATGCGCCGTATGCGGATCGCCGGGGCAGCACGGGGCGTTCTCGGTGCCGGCCGGCGGCGCGGTCTGCCCGGATTGCCGGCCGCCCGGCGCGGCTCATCCGGCCCCGGCCACGCTCGGCCTCATGACCGCGCTGACCGTCGGCGACTGGCTGGTCGCCGACGCGGCGGAGCCGCCGGTGCGCCGCGAGTGCAGCGGGCTGGTGGCCGCCCACCTGCAATGGCACATGGAGCGGGCGCTGCGCTCGCTGCCACTGGTCGACCGACGGGAGAATTCGTGACGCCGCGCCCGCCCACCCCGCACATCTCCGGCGCCAAGCCGCCCACGTTGCCCACCGACGCCCTACCGAGGCACGTGGCGATCGTGATGGACGGCAACGGCCGGTGGGCCAAGGAACGCGGGCTGTCCCGCACCAAGGGACACGAGCAGGGGGAGTACTCGCTGTTCGACACCATCGAGGGCGCGATCGAGCTGGGTATCCCGTACCTGTCCGCGTACGCGTTCTCGACCGAGAACTGGAAGCGCTCGCCCGAGGAGGTGCGCTTCCTCATGGGCTTCAACCGCGATGTCATCCGGCGGCGCCGCGACCAGCTGGTCGACCTCGGCGTGCGGGTGGTCTGGTCGGGGCGTGCCGGCCGGCTGTGGAAGAGCGTCATCTCCGAGCTGCAGACCGCCGAGGAGATGTCCCGCGGGAACTCCACGCTCACGCTGCAGTTCTGCGTCAACTATGGCGGCCAGGCCGAGATCGCCGACGCCGCGGCCGCTATCGCGCGGGATGTGGCCGCCGGGAAGCTGCGCGCCGACAAGGTCAACGAGAAGACGATCTCGCACTACCTTTACCACCCCGAAGTCCCGGAGGTGGACCTGTTCCTGCGCCCGTCCGGGGAGCAGCGCACGAGCAACTTCCTGCTCTGGCAGTCGGCGTATGCGGAGTTGGTCTTCCTCGACACGCTCTGGCCGGACTTCGACCGCCGGCACCTCTGGTACGCATGCGAGCTGTACGCGAGCCGGGACCGCCGGTTCGGCGGCGCGATCCCGAACCCGGTAGCGCCTACCTCGTGACGACCCGTACGACCGCGTCCACGTCGGACAGATCCGGGAGCACGGCGTGCGCGCCGGCCAGCACCAGCTCCGCCATGCTGGTCCCGCCGGTCGCCACGCCGATGGCGATGGCGTCGTTGGCCAGCGCGGCGGTCACGTCGTGGACGGTGTCGCCGATGACGACGGGTTGGAACTGCTGGCCGTACTTGGCCTCGGCACGTTCGAGGCTGCGGCGCACCAACGTCGCGCGGACGCTGTCGTCCGTGCCGTAACCGCCGACCTCCGCGTCGAACGCGTCCGCCAGACCGAACGCGGCCACCTTGGCGGCCGCCACCTGCGGCACGTTGCCGGTGACCAGCGTCTGGACGATGCCCGGATCGACGCCCAGCCGATCCAGGACGTCGCGCACGCCGGGCATGACGGCGCCCTGCTCGGCGAACAGGTGCCGGTTGTCGTGCACCTCCTCGACGTACCGGGCGAAGAACCGCTCGGGCGTGCAGTCCGTGACGCCGTGTGCGGTGAAGACCTCGGTGCAGATGTCGAGATCGGTTCGGCCGCCGAAGATCGGCGTCTGCCGCCACGGCACGCCGGTGACCTCGGTGAACGCCGCCCGCCAGGCGCGGGACGCGACCCCGCCTCCACGCAGCAACGTGTAGTCGACGTCCCACATGACCAGCCTTCTCACGACTCGGCCAGCCGCCGCTCGACATCGTCGACCTTCGCGGTCAGCTGACCGGTGACGCCGGGCCGGATGTCGGCCTTGAGCACGAGGCTGACCCGGGGCGCGGCCGCGGCCACCACGTCGACGGCCCGCTTGACCACCGCCATCACCTCGTCCCATTCGCCCTCGATGGTGGTGAACATGGCGTCCGTGCGGTTCGGCAGGCCCGAGGCCCGGACCACCCGTACGGCCTCGGCGACGAGGTCACCGACGGAGTCGCCGACGCCGAGCGGGGTAACGGAGAACGCAACCAGCATGAGCCCATGGTCGCAGGTTGAGTTCGCCGTAGACGTGGCGCTAGTCTTGTCATGCGACTACCTGCTGATCCGGTCACGGATATACTCGGTGCTGCCGTCGTATATAAGGGGGTCGTCGTGACCAAGAGCTTGATTGATCTTGATGACGAAGCGCTTGCGGAGGCGGCTGTGCTTTTCGGGACGAAAACGAAGAAAGACACCGTGAATACCGCGCTGCGCGAGGCGGCGCAGCGTCTGCGCCGGGCGCGAGCGTTGGCGCGGCTGACGGAAATAGCCGCGACCGGCCAGTTCGATGAGCTGCTCGACAAGCGCAACCGTCCGTGAGCCAGGCGCAGTTCCTGGTCGATACCAGTGCGTTGATTCGGCTGTTGCGTCAGGCTGACGTGCAGGCGGATTGGGCGCAGCAGATCACCGCGGGTCTCGTCGCCACCTGCGCCATCACGGAGCTCGAACTGCTCTATACCGCCAGATCCAAAGCTGACCGGGAAGAACAGTCGGCGCTAATCCGCGAGATCTTCGGCTGGGTGGTGATGCCCGATCGGGTCTTCGAACGCGCCCTCGACGTTCAGTCCGCTATGACTGATCGCGGAAGCCATCGGTCGGCGAGCCCGGCCGACCTCCTACTCGCAGCCACAGCCGAGGCCCACGGGTTGGTCGTGTTGCACTACGACACGGACTTCGTTCAGGTTGCCGAAGTGACCGGGCAGCCAATTCGGTGGCTGGCCGAGCCCGGCACTATCGACTGATTCAGTGGGCGGCGCAGCAAGGGGTCGGGTGGCGTATCTCGAAGGGGACCAGACGACCGCCCGCCGATGGCACTGTCGTGAGGACCAGTTGGCCGGCGCGGTATTGCGGGCGGACGAAGTCGTACGTCTCCAGCAGCATTTCCGGTCCCGCGACCTCGCCCCCCAACACGTCGATCCTCTCGATCGCGCTCAGCGCCAGCACGTCCGCGACGCGGAGGGTGCCGATGAGGTTCTCCGCGCCCGGAAAGATCACCGCCCGGCCGGATTCGAGACCTGCCGCGAGATCCGCCGCGGCTTGCAGCGCGGGTGGTGTCTCCGCCACGCCGGATCGCGACGAAGACGTACGGACCAGGCTGATCGCGACGTGCGGAAAGGGCTCGCGGACCAGATGGGTGCAGGCCAGCGCCGGCGCCGGCGTCAGGGAAAGGATCCAGTGGTCGGCCTCCGACAGCTCGCGGTGGCCCAGGCTGACGCCGACGACCGGCACGCCGTCCGGCACCTCGTCGGAGGCGCCGGACGGCCCTGCCACCACTGAGCGGTAGATCGTCACCGCGGGAGGACCCAGATCGGGTTCGTATAGAACCAGAGGTCGCCCCACGGGTCGGCGTCGCCGATGACGTCCAGCTTCGGGCCGTACGGGTCGACCGCGGCGCCCATCAGGCCAGGCTGGGTACGGTTGCCGTCCGTGCCGCGTACCCGCACGTAGAACGGCTTGTCCAGGCGACCCAACTGGTAGGTAAGGGACAACCGGGTCGAGCCGGGCGACACCTCGAACGACTTGACGACCTTCGTATCCGGGGCCTTGATGGTGTCCTTGTCGGCGACCGGCCCGGTCACCGAGCCCACGATCACGTCGACACGCTTGAGCGCCGGCACGAACTGCGCCCAGTTCGGCGTGTCCTGCAGGTCGATCTCTAGCGTCAGCTCGGTGGCCGTGCCGCGCCGGACGTGCAGGACGCCGCCGAGCGGCGTACCCGAATTGGCCCGGGGGTCGCCCGCCAACCGGACCCGCGCGTCCAGGCTCTTGATGAGACGGCCGTGGTCGACCCAGACGCGGCCCGCGCGCAGGCCGTCCATGACCGCCTTGTACGAGAACGAGGTTGCGCCGACGTTCGTGCGGCCGTAGTAACCCGGCCAGAAGTCCCCGGCGCCCGAGTTGGGCTTGCCGACATAGACCGGGTCGTTGTACTTGCCGTTAGCTTCGAAGTCGCTGCCCGGGCCGCGGTCGGACTGGTCCAGGTACACCACGTGCGAGTCGGAGTTGACGGTGATCCACCACGCGCGGCCCTCGGCGAGCAGGCTGTCCCACAGGCCACCGACGGTCGCGGTCATCCAGTCGAAGCCGCCCCAGGTCCGGTAGCTCTCCAGCGGGTATCCGGCGTGCGACGCCGCGGACGGGTTGTTGTCGTAGTAGCCCCGGGCGCCGCCACGGCCGTTCGGCGCCGGGATGCCGGCGGCCTGGTGGCCGGGCGCGCCTTCCATGCCGACCGCGACGGTCGGGTCGGCGTCGCGCCAGTTGCGGATCTCGTGCGGCGAGTCGATGCCGCGGCGCGCCGGGTGGTTGGCGAGGAACAGTGCGCCGTCGACCTTGCGCTGGCGTACCTGCTCGGCCAGGAACTTGATGCCGGCGATCGCGGTGGCCTCGTTCTGGGCCTCGGTGTTGGTGGGCGGCTGCTGCGAGCCGTCGTACGTCTGCTCGAACTGCTTGAGCACGTCCACCTCGTACCGGCCGGGGTGCACGAAGACGGTCGCGTGCTCGGCGGCCGGGATGTTCCACTCCAGCCCCTGGAACGTGAGCAACTCCGGCAGCTCGCGGCGGGTTGTCAGGACGTCCGGGTTGACCTTCTCGACGCCGATCTTGGCGTGCGCGTTGCTGCCGTGGTCCGTGATGACTAGCCAGTCGAGACCGTACGCATGGCCGTGCTTGGCCTGGTCCAGTACCCGGTACTGGGCGTCCGAGCTGTACTGGGTGTGGATGTGATGGTCGCCGGCGAGCCACCGGAAGCCGCCCTTCTCCACGCCGCCTCCCGTGGGACCATGCGCGTGAGCATGCGCGGCGCCCGGGGTCGCCAATACCGACGCCGCGGCGCCCGCGCCGAGCAGGCCGGCGCCACGTAGGAAACCGCGCCGGGAGACGTCGGACGGCGACAGCTCGCTGTCCGGCACGCTCAGGTCGAGAGCCGGGGGTACGTCTGCTCCGGTTGCGTCATGCGTGTGGTCGTGGTCGTGGCCGTGACCCATGGTCGAAGCTCCTGTTGATCATAGGGCGGGTGACGGCGTCAATCTGTCGGTGATGCTTCAACGGCGCATGTCGATGACGTAACCGCTGAGCGAACAGGTAACGCCCGTCAGCCGATGATCGGCCGGAACACTCCGGCGAGGACACTGGCGGCCAGCGCGCCGGCGGAGAGCACCGCGGCGCCGGCGAGCAGGGCCGCGTCCGCGCCGGTGAACACCTGTCGCCGCGCGTACGTGCGGGGCTGGCCCGAGTCGAATCCGCGCGCGTCCATCGCGACGGCGAGGCGGCCGCCCCGGCGCAACGCGCCCACCAGCAGCGCGAACGCCGTCGAGCCGAACAGCCGGAGCCCGGCGAGCGGGTTCCGGCCGGCGTCGATGCCGCGGGCTCGGCGGGCCAGGCTGAGCATCTGCCATTCCTGGCCGAGCAGCGGCACCAGCCGGAACGCGGCCAGCGCGCCGATCGCGAAGCGGTCGGGGGCCTTCGCGTTCTGCACGAGCGCGTCGGCCAGGTCGGTCGGGTCGGTGGTGGCGAACACGATGATGCCCGGCAGCGCGAGCGCGAAGATGCGCAGCACCAGGCCGAGCGCGCTGGAGACCACACCCGTGGTGATGTCGAACGGGCCGAGCGCGAACAGGAGATCGCCGGTGCGGGACGCAGCGAACAGCACCATCGCGACCACAACGCCGGCCGCCGCCAGCGTGAGCGGCCACGCCCGCCGGGCGACCGCCCGGTAGCCAACCCCGAACAGCGGCAGCACGGCGAGCTCGATCGCGACGCCGATGGCCGGGGTGAGCGGGTCGAGCGTGGCGATCAGCGGCAGCGAGAAGAGCAGCGCAGCGCCCAGCTTGGCGACCGGGTTGCGCCGCGCCAGGGGAGCCTCGGCGAGACTCATCCGGACGCCAGGTCGTAGGCGGTCGCCAGGCCGAAGACGCGGTCGGCCAGGGCGGTGACGAACGCCTCGTCGTGCGTCACCGCGACGATGCCGTGGCCCTCGTCGCGGAGACGGGCCACCAGGTCGACCAGCTCGATCCAGGTGCGCCGGTCCTGGCCGAACGTCGGCTCGTCCAGCACGAGCAGGCGGGGGGCCGTGGCCAGCGCGGTCGCGACGCTGAGCCGCCGCGCCTCGCCGCCCGACAGCGTGAACGGGTTCGCGGCCGCCACGTGGGTCAGACGCAGCCGTTCCAGCAGCTCGTCCACCACCGGTTGCGCCGGCCGGCCAAGGCGTCGCGGGCCCAGCGCCAACTCGTCCACCACGCGTGGCGTGACGAACTGGTGCTCCGGGTTCTGGAACACCGATCCGATCCGTTGGGTCAGCGCCGCGGCTCGCCACTCGTGCGGCGGCTTCGCCTGCCCGAACGCGAGGATCCGGCCGGACGTCGGCGCCAGTAGGCCGCCGAGCGCCAGCGCCAGCGTGGACTTTCCGGCGCCGTTGGGGCCGACGACGGCCACGACCTCGCCCGCCCGCACGGTCAGGGTGGCCGGCGGGAGGCGATGCGCTACGGCCGCGGCCTCCGCCCGTACCAGAACGTCGGTCGGCGGGGAGACGGCCGCACGCGCCGGCAACCGATGACCGGGCACCCAGACCCCCTCGGTCGCGAGGCCGTCGCCGTGCGCGGCGAAGACGGCCGCCGGCGGACCGTCCGCCCGGATGCCGCCGCCCGGGTCCACGACGATCACGCGGTCGATCAGCGGGA
>JBKOWB010000399.1:0-5934 GCA_046724195.1 Actinomycetota bacterium | reverse complement strand
CTGGGTCGCCCCGAACACGGACAGCGCGACCGCCGCGGTCTGCGTCTCCGGCCGGGTCAGCACGGATGCGAAGAGCACGTCGTTCCAGCCCAACAGGAAGGCGAAGATGGCGGATACCACGATCGCCGGCAGGCTGAGCGGCATGATGATCCCGAACAAGATCCGTACGCTGGACGCGCCGTCGGTCCGGGCCGCCTCCTCGAGCTCGCGGGGCAGGCCGCGCAGGTAGGTGACCATCACCCAGGTGGAGAACGGCAGCGCGAACGTCAGGTACGCGATGGCCAAACCCCAGCGGGTGCCGACGACGGCGATCCCCAGGTAGTTGCCGGCCGAGGAGAACAGCACGAACACCGGCAGCAGCATCAGCGTGCCCGGGATGCTCTGCAGGCCGACCAGGCCGCGCAGGATGGTGAGCCGGCCGACGAACGTGTAACGCACCAGCACGTACGCGGTCATCGTGCCGAGCAGCGCGGACGCGACCGCCACGAACCCGCACACCACAAAGCTGTTGAGCAGCCCGGTGGACAGGTTCGCCGTGGTCCAGATCTTGGTGTAGCTCTCCAGGGAGAACGTGCTCGGCCAGAACTGGCCCTCCGCCACCCCGATGTCGGTGTTCAACGACGCGAGCACGATGTACGCGGTGGGCACCAGGACCATGGCGCACAGGATCACCGTGACGATCACCAGCAGCGGCCGGGGCATCAGGCGCTGGGCCTCACCGGCGGCGGTGCGGTTGCCCTGCTTCGGGACGAGAGCCGCCGGCGCGGTTGTGGTGGCGGCGGTCATCGCCGGCCTCCTTCCTCATGCACGTCCAGCCGGAGCGCACGCAGATACGCGAACAGGGGGATGGCGATGAGAAGTAGCGACACGATCGCCATCGCGGCGCTGAGCCCGAATCGCAGGCTCTGGAAGCTAGTCACATAGACGATCATCGGCATGACGTTGACGCTGTCCGGGGCGGGCGCACCGAACAGGACGAACGGCAGGGTGAAGTTGTTGATGTGGTTGAGGGTGGCCAGCAGGCACGCCAGCAGCACCGGGCCGCGCAGGTACGGCAGGATGACGTGGGTCAACTTGGGCCACCAGTTCGCCCCGTCGATCGCCGACGCCTCGTGCACCTCGCCGTCGACGCTCTGCAACCCGGCCAGCGCCAGCAGGTAGATGAATGGCCAGGCCGCCCAGATCTCCACCAGGATCAGGGTCCAGTAGGACTTCGGCCCGGAGAGCCATAGCCCGCCGGAGATGCCCACCTTCCCCAACAGGGTGTTGACGATGCCGTCCGGCTGCAGCATGGTCCGCCACACGGTGGCTACCACGAACGACGGCAGCACGTACGGGATCAGGAACACCGCCCGCACCGCAGCGCGGCCGCGGTACCGGTTCTGGGTGGCCACCGCGGCGGCCACCCCGAACGGGACGGTTGCGATGGTGGAGAGCACGGCGAACGAGACGCTGATCCAGATGGAGTGCAGCAGGCCGGACTGGAACGCCTCGACGTAGTTCTTCAGGCCGATGAATTCCGCGTCCAGCCACCGGCGCAGGGTGTACTGGTCGAGGTCGATCAGCGAGATGTAGATCGCCAGCAACAGCGGGATGAGGATGATCACCGTCATCAGCAGCCCGCCGGGGATGAGCATCCATAGCGGGCGCTGCCGTTCGGTGACGCCGCGGCGGCGCCGTTCCCGACGGCTCGGTGCCGGTTCCTGAAGGGCCGGGCCGGGCCCGGCGGCTATGGTAGCCGCCGAGCCGGACCGGGTTGGTCGGGTAGTCGTGCTGTCGTCGGTCATGACCGGTTACTTCCTACTTGGCTCGGTCTAGCGCCGACTGGGCGGACTTCTGCGCCGTGGCCAACCGGCTGTCGAGCGCCGAATCGCTGACGGATCCCTTGGACAGATCGGGAATCGACTGCACCGCCACGTTGGTGAGCGCCAGTTGGATGTCCGACCAGGCGCCGGTGAACGGCGTCGCTACCGACTTCTTCGCCGCCTCGGCGACCGGGGCCAGCTTCTCGTCCGACTGCAGGGTCTGCAGCGCGGCGGCGTTTGCCGGCAGTTGGCCCAGCTTCTGGTAGTAGTCGAGCTGAGTGTCCTTGTCGGTGAGGAGCTTCACGAACTGGAACGCCAGGTCCTTGTTCTTGGAGTAGTCCGCGACGAGCAGATTGTCACCCGACAGGATGCTCTCGGCGTCCACACCGTTCGCCGGGCGACTCGTCGCGCCGGGCGGCACCGCCGGCAACAGTGCGAACTTCCACTTGCCCTTGATCGCGCCCTCGTCGAGGGTCTTGATGGCCGTTGCGGTCGTCAGCATGAAATAGCCGGTCTTGCCCTTGGCGAACGCGGCGACCGCCTGCGAGTTCGTCCAGCCGATGGCGGCCGGGTCGACCACCTTGTCGTTGGTGAGCCAGCCGAAGTAGGTCTGGTACGCCTTCTTGGTGGTCGGGTCCTGGATACGGGCCGTCTTGCCGTCCACGAGCGGGTTGCCGGCCTGGATCGACATCTGCCAGGCGAACTTCCACGGGTCGAAGTTGTCCTTGTACGCCACCGCGAGGCCGTACTGGCCGCTCTTGGTCATCTGCTTGGCCTGCTGGGCCAGCTCGTCCCAGGTGGTCGCCGGCTTGCTGATCCCGGCGGCCTTGAGCAGGTCGGTGTTGTAGGCCATGACGAACGGTCTGGTGACCCACGGGATACCGACCTGGTTCTTGTCGTCCGGGCCGGAGATGCCCAGCGTGGCCGGCACGAACTGGTCCCTACCGCCGACCTTCTGCCACTCGGCGTCGCCCAGCTTCACGAACCCGCCGGTCGAGTAGGCGGTCGGGGTCATCGTGGTGCCGACCGCGTACAGGTCCGGACCGGAGCCGGACACGATCGAGGTCTGGATCTTCGTGAGTTCGTCGTTGGCGCTGGAAAACGTCTCGAATTGCACGGTGGCACCCGTCTGTGCCTTGAACTTTTCGCTGATCGCCTTCTGCCAGGCCGCAAATTCCTGCGGGTACTGCGTGTTGGCGCCGATCAACATGTGCAGCGTCTTGCCGCCACCGCCGCCGCCACCACCGCCGTTGTCTCCGCCGCCGCACGCGGCAAGCCCGGCGGTGAGCGCGGCGGCACCCGCGAGCGCCACCATCGAGCGCATCGTTCTCAAGCCCATCTGCCTGGTCTCCTTAGCTTGGCTTGCCGCCGCGGAGTGATCCACATCACGGCAAGATTGAGTTACGAGACTCTTTCCCCCGTCGCCGTGCGGTTGCAACCAATTGCCAGTTGTTGCCTTGGGTCCCGGACAACAGTTGGCAACCGCTTGCCAGGCGTGCCCGATCCGTCCCACGCTCACCGCATGGCCGCCTTGACCCCGCATCCGGACCGTCTTCTGCCCGCCGACCCTGGGGTTCGGCAGATCGCCCGGCGGTTGTACGAGGAGGTCCGCCAGCAGCCGATCGTCTCGCCGCACGGGCACGTCGATCCGCGATTGCTCCTGGACGACACGCCGTTCGCCGATCCGACGAGCCTGTTCATCCAGCCCGACCACTACGTCACCCGCCTGCTGCACGCGGGTGGCGTGTCGCTGGATCGGCTGGGAGTAGGCGAGGGACCGTTACCGGAGGACCGGGCGCGGCAGGCTTGGCGGCTGCTATGCGAGAACTGGCAGCTGCTGAGGGGCACGCCGGTGCGCTACTGGTTCGACAGCGAGCTGGCGGAGATCTTCGGTGTCACCGAGCGGCCGGACGCGGCCAATGCGGACCGGCTGTACGACCGGATCGCCGAGCAGCTGGGCCGGGACGATCATCGGCCGCGCGCGTTGCTGCGGCAGTTCGGCATCGACGTGCTGGCGACCACGGACGACCCGGTCGACGATCTCGCGGCGCATGCCGCGCTCGCCGAGGATCCGCAGGTCACCACCCGGGTGGTGCCGACGTTCCGCCCCGACCGGTATCTGGAGCCGGCTCGGCCGGGCTGGATCGACGCGGTGAAGCGCCTGGGCGCGGTCGCGGAGACCGATGTCGGAACCTATGCGGGCTACGTGGCGGCCCTGGAACAGCGCCGGCAGTTCTTCGTGGCGCGCGGGGCCCGGTCGGCCGACCACAGCCACGCCGACGCGGTGGCCGCGCCGCTGGATGCCGGCGAGGCCGACCGGATCTACCGCTGGGCGCTGGCCGGGCAGGTGTCCGAGGCGGAGGCGACCGCGTTCCGCCGGCACATGGTCCTGGAGATGGCCCGGATGTCATGCGACGACGGCCTGGTGATGACGCTGCATCCGGGGGTGCGGCGTAGTCATCACCCCGACACGCTGGCGCGGTACGGGCCGGACACCGGTCACGACATTCCGGTGGCGGTGGAATTCACCGAGGCGTTGCGGCCGATGTTGGCCCGGTACGGCACGCATCCGAACTTTCATCTGGTGCTGTTCACCGTGGACCCGGACGTGTTCGCCAGGGAGATCGCCCCGTTGGCCGGATTCTACCCGTCGGTGTACGCGGGGGCGCCGTGGTGGTTCTTGGACAATCCGGCGATGATCGGCCGCTTCCAGCGCGAGGTCACCGAGATCTGCGGGTTCAGCCGGCTGTCCGGGTTCATCGATGACACCCGAGCCTTCTGCTCCATCCCGGCCCGGCACGACATGTCCCGCCGGCTGGACGCCGGGTTCATCGCCGAACTGGTCGCGGCGCACCGCCTCGACGAGGACGAGGCCCTGGATACCCTCACCACGCTCGTCAGCCACCAGCCCCGGAAGGTCTTCAAGCTCCCGGAGCCAGCCCCATTGCGAGGGTAGATCGCGGGCGTGCGACGTCTGGTTCCGAAGGGTAGACGCAGGCACGGGCTAGGATCATTGGTCCGATGGACTTCAGGGTGCTGGGCCCGCTGCAAGTGGTGGACGGCGACCACCCCGTGGCGTTGGGTGGGCCGATGCAGCGCGGCGTGCTCGCCCTGCTGGTCCTGGAGCCCAACCGTGTCGTGTCGATGCGGCAGCTGATCTACGGGTTGTGGGGAGACGATCCGCCGGCCCGCGCGACTGGAACCGTGCAGGCGTACGTGTCCAACCTGCGCCGTACGCTGGAGCCGCGACGGCGGCCGGGGGAGCGGGCCCGCGTGCTGGTTTGGCGGGCACCCGGGTACGTGCTGCGGGTGTCCCCGGAAGACGTCGACTGGCTGCGGTTCGAGCGGCTGGTCGATCAGGCCCGGGTGGCCCGCGAAGCCGGGGATCTGCCGGCGGCGGACGCGATGCTCACCGAGGCCAGCGCGCTGTGGCGGGGCCCGTCCCTGGCGGATTTCCCGGCCATCGCCCTGCATGAGCAGGCTCGCCTTGACGGCCTGCGGCTGAGTGCCATCGAGGACCAAGCCGAGGTTCGGCTGGCGCTGGGGCGCCACCACGAGGTGGTCGATGGACTGGCGGCGGCCGCCGTCGAACACCCGCTGCGGGAGCGGTTGCGGCGCCTGCAGATGACCGCCCTGTACCGTGCCGGCCGGCAGGTGGAGGCCCTGGACGTGTATACCGAGGTACGCCGGCGGCTGGCCGAGGAACACGGCCTCGACCCGGGCGCGGACTTGCGGCACCTGCACGAGCAGGTCCTGCGGCAGGACCCGGCGCTGGAGCCGGTCCGGCCCGCCGCCGGTACCACGCAGCGGCCGGGACCCAACCCGTTCGTCGGTCGCGCAACGGAACTGGTGATGCTTGACGCGCAGGTGAGCGCCGTCCAGGCGGGATCGGGTCGGGTGGTGCTCGTCGAGGGCGAGCCGGGAGTCGGCAAGACCCGGCTGGCGGACGAGATCGCCACCCGGGCCGCCGCGCGGGGGTTCCTGACCCTGTGGGGCCGGTGCGCAGAGGGCGAGGGTGCGCCGCCGCTGTGGCCCTGGGTGCAGATTCTCCGCGCGGCCGGAGACGAGCGGGGCGTCGCCGGGCTGGTACCGGAGCGTGCCCGCATGGATCCGGCGGTCGCACGCGGGC
>JBKOWB010000343.1:0-11355 GCA_046724195.1 Actinomycetota bacterium | reverse complement strand
GCGAGTGGATCCTTGACGGTCTCAGAGGTCGGCCGCGTAGGCGCGCAGTGACTGCTAGATGGACGTCGCCTGCGGCAGCGGAAACCCGCATAGCATCAGCGACGATGCGACCCGCTGAGCCGCTGGCCGTCGGAGCGGTGGACGTTTCCTGGACGCCGCCGCTCCGAAACGTCGCCTTTTTCGCTAACAGAAGGAGCCGCTGGGCAGGAACTTTGAGGAAGCCCTCTGACGGACTCGAACCGTCGACCCCCTCCTTACCATGAAGAGGTGGTCGCAAACGGTGGCAACCAAAAGCGACTGACCGCAAGTAGCTGAGCCCCTTTCGGGCTGCTCCATTTGCGAGCAGTCGCCGTTGGTTGCGCCCGCTCTGCTCCATAAATGCTCCACCGTCACGGGCCTTGGGTGGTGCGAGTGAGCCCGAACGGGGATTGGGCGGGCTCCCCATTTCGACCGATCGCGTCGTGCTGCGTTTACTCGGCGGCGTGAACGAGCTCGTAGGTGAGATAGGCGATACCCTCACCGAGAGTTCGGCTGTCGATGAGGCGCGTCTGTTTCTTGTCGCTCGTCTGGCCGAAGAGGCGCCCGCCGGCGCCGAGCACGACCGGGAAGACCTTCAGCCGCAGCTCGTCGACGAGGTCGTGCTCGATCAGCGTGCGCAGGAGTTGGAAGCTTCCTGCGACGACGATCTCCCCGTTCAGCGTCTCTTTCAGCTTCGCGACCTCGTCGACCGGGTCCCCTTTCAGGACGGTCGAGTTGTTCCAGTGGGGGTCTTCGAGAGTTGAGGACACGACGTATTTGGGCAGGCTGTTCAACCTGTCTGCCAACGCGCCGTTCCGCGATGGCCAGCGCGCGGCCAGCCACTCGTAGCTCCGCCGGCCGAGCAGGAAGGCCTCGGCGCCAAGCGCCTCGTCGAGCGCCACCTTCGCGACGTCCTCGCGGGCGGCGATCGGCCCGACCCATCCTCCGCGGCTGAAGCCCTCGTCACCGGCCGGGTCCTGGACGACTCCGTCGAGCGAGACGTTCTCGCTGATGACGATCCTTCCCATTCGGGTCTTCCTTTCTGTTGGCGTTGTCAGTCCGTTGCGCCGGCCTGCGGGGCCGGCTCTAGGTGCTTCTGCTCTGCCGTCCGTGGCCGGCCGAGGAGCAGGAGCGCGAGTGCGATGCCGATCCCGGCCAGCACGACGAGGGCGAGGAAAGCGGCGTGATAGCCATGGTTGAGCACGACGAGCGGGTTCGCGTCTGCATGCGTTGTCAGGTAGTGGGTTGAGCGGGAGACGGCAACGGTCGTGAGGATCGCTACGCCGAGCGCTGTGCCGATCTGCAGGGCGGTGTTGCTGAGCCCGGAGGCGAGCCCGGCCTCGTGCTCGGCGATGCCCGCGAGGGCCGCGACCGTGGCCGTGACGAAGGAGAGGCCGATCCCGAGACCGGATAGGAGCAGCCCGAAGAAGATGTCCGGGAAATAGCCGCCGTGAACAGACAGCTGCGCGAGCACGAGCGACCCCGCGCCGATGAGCGCCAAGCCCGTCGCAGCGATCGCGCGGAAGCCGGCCTTAAGGACTATGCCCTGACTGACGATCGCGCCGACTGTCGCACCGACGGCGAGTACCACCGAGCTGACCCCGAACCTGAGTGCCGAGTAGCCGAGCACCTGCTGCGCGTACAACGTGAGGACGAACGGCATGCCAATCGCGACCGTGCCGACGAGAACCATCACGGCATTGGCGCCGACCAGCGTTCGCGAGCGGAGGAGGCGGAGCGGCAGCAATGGCGCGCGGTGGCGCGACTCGATCAGCGTGAACGCGCCAAGAAACAGAGCTGAGCCGGCGAGCGGAAGGAGCGTGCGCGCGTCGCCCCAGCCGACCTCCGGCGCCTTGACGGCCGCGTAGACGAGCAGCACGAGCGCGGCGGTGATGGTGAGCGCTCCGACGGGGTCGTAGCTTTGCCGCGCCAGCCCGGTCTCGCTCTCCCGCAGAAACCGGGGCGATAGCGCGAGCGCGACCACACCGAACGGGATGTTGATGAAGAAGATCCACTCCCAGCCGGGACCGTCGACGAGCGGGCCACCGATCAGCCACGCCGCAGTGGCGCCGATGCCGCCTAGTGCGCCCCAGATCCCGAGCGCCTTGTTCCGCTCGGCAGCCTCGGTGAATGTGGTTGAGATGATCGAGAGCGCGGTTGGGGTCATGATCGCCGCGCCGGCGCCTTGGACGACGCGGGCCGCAAGGAGCGCTGCCGGCGACCAGGCGAGCCCGCACATGAGCGACGCGACCGTGAAAAACAAGACACCGGTCATGAACACCCGCCGCCGTCCGAGCAGGTCGGCTGTCCGTCCTCCGAGCAAGAGCAGGCCGCCGAACGTGAGTGCGTAGGCGCTGACCACCCATTGCAGGGCTTGCTTCGAGAAGTGTAGGTCGGCTCCGACCGAGGGCAGCGCTACGAGCACGATCGTGCCGTCGAGGATCACCATGAAGAACGCGGCGCAGAGGAGCGCAAGCGCCCACGAGCGGCGCGGATCCGGGGCCGCGCGTACTTCGTCTCGCATCTCCAACTCGCCCATCTCGCCTCTCCTTCGGTTCGACTGTCAGTGCTCTGTTCGACGAGGCGTCCTCGGCGACGAAAACTGAGCGGCGAATTTCGCGAAGCCGCGACGTCACTACCTGTGATGGGTGTGAAAGGGAGACTCTGTGCGAGGCTGCGAGCGTGAACGAGCAGATGTTGGCCCGTGCCCGCGCCGGCGACGAGGACGCGTTTCGCGAACTGACGGAGCGTTACCGGCGTGAGCTGCAACTGCACATCTACCGGATCGTCGGCTCGACGCAGGACGCCGAGGACCTGCTCCAGGAAACCCTACTCGCAGCCTGGCGCGGTCTCGAACAGTTTGAGGGCCGCGCATCGGTCCGAGCCTGGCTGTACCGGATCGCCACCAACCGCTCATTGGATGCGCTGCGGGCGAGTCGGCGCCGGGCGGAGGAACAGCGCGTGACCCAGATGCCTGAACCGACACGCTGGGACGAGCCACTCTGGCTCGAGCCCTACCCCGACGTTCTTCTCGACGGGATCCCGGACGAGGCGCCCGGCCCGGACGCGCGCTACGAGACAAGAGAAGCAATCGCGCTGGCATTCGTCGCCGGCCTCCAGCATCTCCCGCCGCAGCAGCGCGCCGTCCTCGTGCTCCGCGACGTGCTCGGCTATCGCGCCGCGGAGGCCGCCGAGATCCTCGCGACGAGCGAGGCGTCGATCAACAGTCTGCTACGCCGCGCACGGGCGGCCTTCGAGTCCCGCCTGCCTGCCGCGGGCCGCGAAAGAGCGCCACTCCCGAATTCCAAGCTCGAGCGTGACGTCGTCGGCCGTTTCGCCGAAACCGTCGAGAACGGCGACGTCGCCGGGATGGTCGCGCTCCTGACCGACGACGCCTGGCTCACCATGCCACCGCTCCCGCACGCCTACCAGGGACGCAACACGATCAACGCCTTCCTCAGCGCCGCCGAAAATCGGCGCGGCACCCCGCTCAGGCTGGTGGCGACTCGCGCCAACACACAGCCCGCCTTCGGCGCCTATCTCCCGCTGCCCGGAACCGACATCGCACGCGCCCACGGGCTCTTCGTACTGACCCTCGACGGGAACCAGATCTCCGCCATCACCTGGTTCGCCGACAGCAGCATCTTCCCGCGATTCGGTCTCCCGCGGACGCTCCCTGGGTTGCGGGTGGAGGATGTTCCTGGGAGGGGGTCGGCTCGAAAGGAGTGACCCTTGATGGTGCAACAGGGACAGGTGTTTCAGCTTGCGTCTCGCAATGGCGAGGCGCGGTGGGCGTATCGCTACCGGGTTGGCGGCCGCGGCTCTCGGCGCGTGCAACGTGGCGGCTTCGCGTCGGAGCAGGCAGCAGTGGAGGCGCTCGAGCGCGCCTCGAGCGGCTTCGACGAGAGCAGGGCCTGATCGAGACGCCGACGTTGCGCGAGTTCGTCACGTCTATCTCGCCCAGCACGGCGGCGAGCCGGAGACGGTCGAGAAGCTGCGCTGGCTGCTGGGGAAGGCGGTGCGGGCGTTCGGTGATCGCCGGCTCGGCCAGTTGCGTCCGGCGGCGATCGCGGCCTGGCGGATGACGATCCCCGCCGGGCATCGCTTCGAGACAACCCAAGCACTTCGCCAGGTACTCAACCGAGCGGTCGAGTGGGGGGATGATCGACGTCAACCCAGCCAAGACGGGCGTCGACAACCCGCAGCGGCGACGAACGGAGAAGCGCCCGTTCGAATCATGGGAGGAGGCCGAGGTGGTCGCGGCGGCAGTCGGTCCCAGATACGGGTCACTGGTGGTGTTCGCGGCGGCGACGGGGATGCGGCCGGGGGAATGGCTGGCGCTCGAGTGGCGGGACATCGACCGCGCGCAGCGGGTCGCCTACGTCCGTCGCAGCTACCGCAACGGACGCGTCAAGTATCCGAAAACGGAGGCGAGCATGCGCGCCGTTCCGCTCCAGGAACGTGCGCTCGGCGCGCTGGAGGCGCTCCCGCGTAACGGGAGCCCGCTGGTGTTTCCAGCGATCGGAGGTGGCTACTTCGATCTGCACAACTTCCGCACCCGCTACTGGCAGCCGGCACTGCTCGCCGCCGGTATCCAGCCGCGGCGGCGGGTCTACGATCTCCGGCACACCTTCGCGACCTTCGCACTCCGTGCCGGCATCTCAACCTTCGATCTCTCCCGCTACATGGGCGCCAGCCTGACAATGATTGACCGCCACTATGGCCACCTCGCGCGCGACGGACGCGAGCACGCAATCACGCTGCTCGACGCCCACAACTCCCTGAAGCAGGCGCAACGTCCACGCCGTGGACGCCGGGTGGACGTCGACGAAGCACTCCGCCGCCGACTCCGGCAACAGAAACAGCCTCTAAGCAGGAACTAATCGAAAGCCCTCTGACGGACTCGAACCGTCGACCCCCTCCTTACCATCCATGATCCGGTCCACCATCTCGTTGACGAACGGGTCGAGTGGTGGCCAGGGAAAGCGGGTCGTGCGATGCGGGCGACGCCTTCGACGACTCCGACGCCGTCACCACCGTGTTGGCCAGCTCTGTCCTACCGCACCCAGAGCTGGTCGATGAGCATGGCGATCGCCGCCGGGCTGTACTGGTAGTTGCCGACGCGCTTCGACAGGACGCTCACGTTGTACGACGCGATCAGCGGCACCCACGGTGCGGCGTCGGTGATCTCGCGGTCGACCCGTTGCCAGAGTGCGCGCGACCCGGTCGGGTCGCTCAGCCGCTCTGCCTGTGCCCTCTGCATCAGGCGGTCGATGCGCGGGTCGCAGAACTGGCTCGAGTCCAGGACGTTGGGGCTCCCGACGAGAGACCCTGGACAGCTGAAGAGCGCGACCAGGAACGACGCCGGCGCCGGGTAGCGCCCGCCCCAGCCGTCGAACCCGATCTGCGCCCGGTTTCGCGGGTCGCCAGCGGCATCCCAGTAGTTGTCGGTCAGCGGCTTCAGGGCCACGCGGTAGCCGAGCGAGCGCAGCGCCTTCACGGCCACCTTGTTGAAGCCCTTTGCCTGCGACCATGCCCAGACGGTGACCTTCATGCCGCGCGTCCCGGAGCGTGCAACGAGCGCCTTCGCCTTCGCCAGGTCGGGTGCCGTCCACGTGCCGCCGTTCGTCGGGTCGGCCGTGTACGGACAGTAGGGGCGGTAGTCGGGGAAGTTCGGCGGCAGGATCTGGCACGTCGGCTGGGCGACTCTCGGCCCGCCCCAGGCGTTCGTCGCCGCGGCGCGGTCAACGGCGAGGTTGATCGCCCTCCTGGCGTCGAGCGAGTTGAACGGCGGTACGCGAGTGTTGAGGAAGAGCGCCTGGAGGTTCGGACTGGGGGCGGAGTGGAACTGGCTCGCGTACCGGACCTCGAGCCTCGACACCTGCTTCGGCGTCAGCGGCTCGGACAACCACACGACGTCGGCCTTGCCGTCGACGACGTCGCGAATCGCGTCGTCCGCGGTGCCGCCGATCCGAACGTCGATGCGGTTGGGGTACCCGTCCGGCTGTGCGGCCCGCGACCACTCGTGGAAGTACGGATTGCGTACCAACCGGAGGAGCCTCCTCGGCCTGTAGGTCGCGATCATGTAGGGGCCGGTCGCGGGCAGCGGGTGGGTTCCGGCCGGCCGTCGCGGCGTGTCGGGCGGCAGCACGTAGGCGAAGTTGTCCGCGAGCCGGTAGAGGAAGTCGGGATCCGGACGGACCAGGTGGAAGGTCACGGTGCGGGCATCGTTGTTGGCGACGATCCCGCGCGAGAGGTCGCACCGCTTCGGGTGCTCCCGGCAGTGCGCGCCGCCGACGAGGTCGTCGAAGTCGCCCGTCGGGGATCCGAGCGCGAAGTCGCGTTCGAAGGTGGAGCGGAAGTCCGTCGCCCGTACCGGCCTACCGGTCGAGTAGCGGATGCCGGAGCGGAGCTGGAAGGTGTACGTACGGCCGCCGTCGGTCGGCCTGGCCAGCGACGTCGCGAGGTCGGGGACGAGCTGCGCTCCGGCCGGGCCGCTGGCCTGGTTGAGCGCGGTGAGGCCGTCGCCGGTCATCCGCAGGAAGGGATACGTGTACGTGAAGTCGGAAAGGGCGACGTCGATGGAGCCGACGAAGTCTCCTTTCTTCTGCAGGTCATTCCGGAGCACGAGCGTCCCGCCGCGGTGGGCGGCGCCTGCACTACGGACGGCGACGAGCACGGCGTCGCCTGACGTCGCCAGCCCCAACGGGGGGCTTCCCACGCTCACCCGCTTCGTCACCTGGTTCGTCCTGGGATCGACCCGCACGACGTCGGCGCCGAACTGGTTGCTGATCCAGACGCCGCGTGCTCCGACGGCCACTGCATCGGGCCCGTCGCCGGTGGGAATGAGCGCGGTGACGGAGTTCGTGCCGGGATCGATCCGGTCGACCGTCCCGTCGAGGCTGTTCGCCACCCACGCCGCACGGTCGCCGAAGGCGATCCCCGTCGGGCCGTTCCCGACGTGGATCGGGGCGAAGACCTCCTTCCCGGTCGTCGGGTCGATGCGAACCACCTCGCCCGCGGCACGGTCGCTCGCCCACAGCGTGCGCGCGCCAAACGCAAGCTGGGTCGCAGCGATCGGAAGCGTGGTCTGCCTGTCGCTCTTCGGGCTAATCCTCGAAATCGTTTCGTCGCCGGTGTTCGCGACCCAAATCGAACCGGCCGCGTAAACGATCCCGATCGGCTCAGTCCCGACGTCGATCGTCTGAACGACCGTGTTCGTGCCCGGGTCGATCCGCGAGACCGTGCCGTCGAGGCTGTTGACCACCCACACCGCGCCGGCGCCCGTCGCGATCCCGCTCGGGCCGTTGCCGACCGTGACTGTGTCGACGACAGCCTTCGTTCCGGGATCGATCCGCGAGACCGTGTCGCCGTCGGCGTTGGTGACCCAATACGCGCCTTGGCCGAACGCGACGGCGGTGGGTGTTGGGCCGACGCCGGTGTCCGCGATCAGGCGAGCCGAGTGCCCGTCGACCACGGCCAGCGAGTCGTCGGCAACCGAGACGGCCGCGTGGCCGCCACCTTGACCGAACACCACGAACGGAACCACGACAGCTGCAGCAATCACACCGGTGAGCGCAGAGAGAAAGACGGCGCGGCGCTTCCGCGACCGTCGCTCGACGACCGGCTCCGCCCGGACCGTCGGCTCGGCGACACGCGTCGTCCGAGCGGTTGTCTGCGGTGCCTCGAGGAGCGCACGGTAGATCGAGTCCGTCTCCGGCGATGGATACGTGCCGAGCTCCTCCGCGAGAAGCTGCCGGCACCGCTCGTACACGCGAAGCGCCTCGGCGCGGTTTCCCGCGGCGACGTGTGCCTCCATCAGACGGCGGTACCCAGCCTCGCGAAACGGCGCGAGCGCGATCAGTTCCTCGGCCAACTTTGCCGCCTCCCGCGCGGCCCCGGAATGCAGGCACGCATCGGTAAGGACGCTCAACGCGCGCTCGCGGATGTCGGCGAGGTCGCGTCGCTGCCGCTCGACCCAAGCTCCGTCTTCACCGGGCAGGAACGGCCGGCTGGCCAGTGACTCCGCCGACTCCGCCGCCGCCCGTGCCTGGTCGAGCTCGCCCGCGGCGAGCGCTTCTTCCGCGTCCTGTGCGCCGGTCGCGGCTGCGAACAGGTCGACCCACGTGCCTTCGGGAAGGTCGAGGCGGTAGCAGCCGAACGCGTTGGTGAGCACCACCCCGTCTTCTGCGAGCAGGGCGCGCAGTTTGCTCACGATCACAGCCAATGCCTTCTCCCAGGTTGCCGGCGGCGACTCGCCCCAGATCGCGTCCGCGAGCTCGTCGCGTGGCACCGGCCTGCTCTGGGCGGCGACGAGGTAGGCGAACAGGAGCCGGCCCTGACGCCCGGGGAAGCGAGCGTCGTCCACCACGCGGCCGTTTGCCTCGACGGCGACCCGACCCGTGAGAAACAGCCTCAGCCCCAACGACTTAGTCACGGTGTAACCCACATCTTGCCGCGGTCTAACCGCGCATTCCTAGCCTCGCCGGCGAGGAAATCGTGGACAAGACGCTCACCTGCGACTGCGGATTCGAAGCCCGCGCCGGAGACGACGATCGGCTCGCTGCCGAAGTCCAGCGCCACGCGTGGCAGGCCCACGGGATGGCGCTCTCGGATCACGAGGCGCTGCTGCTCGTCTTCCGCGGAGAGCTGACGCGGCTGCCCACGACCCCTCTGACCACACGAACTGAACCAAAGGAGGAGAGATGAAGGGCACCGTACTTCGAACGAACCGCTTGCTCATGGGCGGGTCTGCACTGTTCTGCTTGATCTCCGCGCTCGTCCTTGCGCCGGGTGTGGCTGCCGCGCCGGGACCGACACAGGTCGAGCAGTTCTCGTTTACGACTCCCCCGCACCTTCAGTGCGGCATCTTGGGAACGGCCGTCGTTCACGGCACGTCGGTCGTGCGCGACATGGGCGACGGGACGTTCTTCATGAGCGGCACCTGGTTCGGCGTCTTCACGGCCGCCGACAGTGGAAAGTCAGCGACGCTCTCCTTCGCCGGGCCGGTCAGGCCAACATCGCCGCCCGTGATCGACGCGCAGGCGGGGACGGTCACGATCGTGAGTATCGCCGCGGGTCTGATTGAAAAGTTGTCGATCACCGGTGGTCCGCCGTTGACTCGTGATGCTGGGCCTGCCACCTTCGTCGATGTCTTCGAGTACACCGGGGACCCAAACAATCCGGTGGGTGACTTCATCTCCGAGACCGCGTCTGGGCTCCATGGGCCACATCCCGATCTCCTGGACGACAGCCTCTTCTGCGACGTCCTCGTGCCGTATTTGCAAGGTCCGTAGAGCAGCGAGAGCAGGGGGCGGACCTGCAGACTGGCGGGTCCGCCCCCTAGATTCGTCTGTTAGTCGAGCCTCCGGCCCGAGTTGATGCGGCGCCCCCGGCGACCTCGGCGAGATGGAGCTCGGGCGCAAAGCCCTCGTCGTGTTCGCATAGAACGGTGCCGTCGGCCGTGCGGAGATGGCTCACACCACGACGTTACCGCGCGGGTTCTGAGAGAGGATCTGCGCAGGGAGGGGGTCGACTCGGGAAAGGAGTTGACCCAAGCGATGGTGCAGCAAGGACAGACAATCGAACTCACGCGTCGCGGGCCCGATGGCGAGCGGCTCTGGGCGTACCGCCACCGGACCGGCGGGCGTGGCTCGAAGCGCGTCCAGCGTGGCGGGTTCGCGTCGGAGCGGGATGCGCGGGATGCGCTCGAGCGCGAGCTCGAGCGGCTTCGACGCGAGCGTCGGATCACGCGGAGGCTGACCCTCTCGGAGTTGGTCGACACCTACTTGGATCAGCACGACGTGCAGCCGGTGACGATCGAGAAGCTCCGCTACCTGCTCAGCAAGGCGACCGCGGTCTTCGGTGATCGTGCGATCGGTGAGTTAACCTCGCAGGAGATCGCCGCTTGGCGGATGACGCTCTCTGCCGGCTACCGCTTCGAAGCAACCCAGGCGCTCCGCCAGGTCCTGCATCGGGCGGTGGCGTGGGGGATGATCGATGTCAACCCGGCCAAGGTTGGCGTCGACAACCCGGTGCGCAGGCGGAAGGAGCAGCATCCCTTCGAGTCCTGGGCGGAGCTGGAAGCACTCGCAGCCGCGATCGGTCCGAAGTACGGGCCGATGGTCCTCTTTGCGGCCGCGACCGGGCTACGGCCGGCGGAATGGATCGCCCTCGAGAAACGCGACATCGACCACAAGGAACGCGTCGCCTACGTGCGCCGTTCTTTCACCCGCGGCGTGCTGAAGATCCCCAAGACGGAAGCGAGCACGCGAGCGGTGCCGCTCCAGGCACGAGCGCTCGAGGCGCTCGACCGGCTCAAAGATGGCAACGGCTCGCCGCTGTTGTTTCCGGGTGAGCGGGGCGGCTACCTCGACATCCACCACTTCCGCCCCTACCAGTGGCGTCCCGCCCAGACCGCCGCCGGTCTCAAGCCACTTCGCCGGGTCTACGATCTCCGGCACACCTTCGCGACCTTCGCGCTTCGTGCCGGCCTCTCGACCTTCGACCTCTCGCGCTACATGGGTGCCAGCCTGACGATGATCGACCGCCACTACGGCCACCTCGCCCGCGACGGACGCGAGCACGCGATCAAGCTGCTCGACGCGTTGAAGGCGCCCGAGTTCGACCCGTGGACGCTGGTGGACACTCGGTGGACACCGAAACAGCCCGTCGGCGTCACGCCTGAAAACGAAAGCGACGACTAAGCAGGGAGAAAGCTGAAGCCCTCTGACGGACTCGAACCGTCGACCCCCTCCTTACCATGGAGGTGCTCTACCAACTGAGCTAAGAGGGCGAGACGGCTTAGGTTAGCTCTTTCTTGTTCGAATCCTGGGGCTCGAGCACGAGCTCGTCGATGTCGGCGGCCGCAGACTCGAGCGCAGCGCCGGCCTCCGTCGGTTCCGCGTATGCCTCCAGCAATGCCTGGACCCACCGGCTCGCGATCTCGAGGTAGTTCGCCGCCGGGGTGACGAGCACGAAGGCGTCGCGCTCGATCAGTGTCCGGGTGACGTCGTAGAAGCCGTTCCAGCTCGACGCGAGCTGACGAAATCCCTCGTCATCCCAGATGCTCGAGCGGGTCGGGTTCATGTTGCCCTCACCAACCGACCGAAGCAGGAACTCCTTGCTCGTCGCCCACTCCACGAAGCGCCAGGCGGCCTCGGCATCCCGGGCCCGGGTGTTCATGACGACCGACCAGGTCCACAGATTGGGCTGGCGCGATCCGGTCGGGCCGAGCGGCGGAGGCGCGTAGCCGATCTCTCCGACGAGGTCCGAGTACGCGGGGTCCTCGAAGTACGCGACGTAGTGGTCCGAGTCCACGAGCAGCCCGTACCGGCC